>JALHLM010000068.1 GCA_022844585.1 Pirellulales bacterium
AGGATCTTGTCGAACGCGCGGTCGCGGGTCGCCTGATCCTTGTGGCGCAGGCCGAGCTTGGCGTAGTTGATGATGGTCATCAACACGTTGTTGAATTCATGCGTGGTCGTGCTGACCAATTCGCCGACGGCGATCAGCCGCTGGGCGTGTTGAAGTTGTTCCTTCAACAGCGCGCATTGCTGCTGCAGTTCGTCGGTGTCGTGCGTGCCGCCTACAGACATTCCCCCCACCCCCGCGCGCTTGCCGCAGTTTCGCGTCTTTGCCCGAATTGCCTCGTCGCCGCTTGCTTACCCGGCCTGCGTCGCTTAACTCATTATTTATCCGTCACTTAGCGATACGGCTCATATCGTCGAGCCGGCCTAGGGAACTAGAAGGCAAGCGGGTAATATCCTCGCCGCTGCGCGGCGAAGTTTGAAGTTTTCAGTGTTCAGTTTTCAGTATTTGGTCGCGCAGGCTTCGCAGGAGATAGCAGTTATCTGGTAGCCCCTACTCGTTTTTCGCGATGAACTCGCGCTTTCAATTCTCCCCACTGAAAACTGAACACTGAAAACTTCATACTTTTATCATGCCTTCCACCGTTGAACTGCTCGATCAGGCCCTCGATCTCTGCCAGCGGCTGGGCTATACGATTCGCCAGGAGTTTCTGGGCGGGTCCGGCGGCGGGGGGTGCGAACTGCGCGGACGGAAGTATTTGTTCGTCGATTTGGCGCTCCAGCACCTGGAGCAGTTCGACCAGGTCTGCGAAACGCTGCGCGACGACCCGATGTTACTGACGGTCGCCGTGCCGACGCCGCTGCGGGCGTATCTCGTCCCGCCGGCGCGCCGGGCCGGTTAGAAGCTCTCACACCAACCCGAAGCGCCAGCGAGGGGGAGTAAACGATGATTCTCAGCGCCACATCGCGCTGAAATGCGACGTCATCTCCCCCTCGCTGGCGCTTCGGCTTGGTGTGGAATCAATCGCTACAGCAGCCCTTTGCGTTTGCGGAGCAGCCATTCGGCGATCAGCAGCGTCAGCACGAGCGCCAGCACCGGCCATTGGTTCCACAGCACGACGGGCGGGAGCGTCTCGACGGGGATTTGGCGGCCGCTGGGGAGTTCTCGCCAGAGTTGTTCGACGTTGGCCAGCGTGTAGAACTTGCCCTTGGTCAATGTCGCGACGCGCTGGAGTTCCGTAACGTCGGTTTCAATCCGTTCCGTTTCGCCTCGTGGCGCCGTGACTCTGAACTCGATGCTCGGCGGTTTTCCGGACGAAGCTGGTGCGCTGAGCCAGACGCGGTACTTGCCTTCCGCCGGTTGCTGGAGCGTGCCTTCGAAACTGCCGGGTGTCGAACTTGGCGCGAGTTGCAGCGTTTGCACGCGTTGGCCTTGCCGCTCGACGACGAGCGAAACGCCGTCGCCAGCGGTCGGGGCCTGGCGATCGTCCGTGAAGCGGACGCGCAGGCGTGGCGATTCTCCGCGCCGATACTCGCGGCGATCGGCGATGAGTTCCGCGATGCGATCCTCGTCGGCGGCGCGAGTGCGACCGAGGTAGCGAATCATTTGCACCCAATAGCGGCCGAAATGCAAATCGCCGACACGAAACCGCCAGCGGTACGATTCATCGGCGGCCTGATAGAGCACCTTCCCGGCGCCGACGAATTGCAGGGCGACGAGCGGCAGCGGCCGCTCATCGGCGCCGAGGCGCGTCGGATGTTCCAGAAATACCCGCGCTCCGGGGCGCGCACGCAGGGCCGGCTCGAACCAGAACCAAGGCGGCAACATTTCCCAAACGGCGGTGGTTTCACTCAGCGTATCGGCAATCTGACAGCCGGGGCTCGCAGCGCCGAGATCGGTGAGCCGAGGAATAAAACCTTCCGTGGCGGGAGCCGTCGTCGCGCCGGTAGTGGGATCTAAATCGACCGGCAGTAACTTTTCGAGCGGTGTGCCGGCGTAAGCGCGCGGCGTGAAGCGCGGCCCGGCGATGACGGCTAGCCCGCCTCCCTTTTCGCTGACGAAGTCGCGCAACAGATCGAGCGCTTGCGCGCCGAGAAAATCCGGATGGGCGTCGCCGAAGAGAATCACGTCGAATTGTCGTAGCTCGTCGCGGTCCGCGGGAAACACCTTGAGCGCTGTTCTGTCGCTTTCGGCATATTCCAAGTCGGCGTCCTGGAGCACCGTTTTGAGGTCGATGGTCGACTCACGTTCTAAAAGGGCCTTCAAGCGCCGAAATTCCAGGCTCGGCTGCCACCAGACCATCAGCACGCGAAGTTTGTCCTTGCGGACTTGGATGGTGCGCGACGCGGAGTTGTTTTCGGCGTCCGCTTCGTCGGCCTGCGGGGCGATCCGCACGGACAGTTCGTACTCCCCTTCCTCGGTCGGCCGGTAGGCGATGCGGGCGCGTTCGGATGCGCCGTCGGTCCCGAGCGTCAGCGGCGTTTCCGCCAGGACATTGCCCGAGGCGACATCGACCAACTGCGCAGCGACGGCTTGCTGCGCGAAGCCGGACGCAGTGACGGTGAACTCGAAGTTCACCACGTCGTTGACGAAGACGACTTCGTCGACCAGCAGGTCGCGGACTTCGATATCGCGCACCGGCTCGCTGCTGCCGATCGCCACCGTGTAGAGCGGCACGCCTTTGCGGCGCGCGAACTGCGCGGCGTCCGCAAGTGACGTTCCGGCCGTGTTGACCCCGTCGGAAATCAGCACGATCGCGGCAGGCGGCGTCCCGCGCAGATCGTCCAGCACCGCGTCGATGCCATCGCCGAGTCGGCTCCATTCGCCGGTCGGTTGCAACGCCGTCAACTGCGAAGTCAGTTCCGGCAAGTCGCCGTCCATGCGCTTCGCGGCCGACGATACCGCATACACGCGCAACCGTTGCTCGGCGCTCATGCGTTTCAACGCGCGCGAGTTATTGGCCGTGAGGATGCTCCGCGCAACATCCAGTCGCGAGGCCGGCGCGGAACTGTCCGCGGGACGATACTTGGCGACGGCGTTTTCGAGTGCGTCGTCGTGATAGCGATCGACCGTGGCCATGCTGGCCGAGTCGTCGATCAGCACCACGGTGTACGGCAGCCCGCTGCGTTGTAGCGACAACATCCAGGCCGCGAGCATCCAGAGCACGATGCCGAGCGCGGCGATGCGCAAGCCCGCGAGCAATCCGCGCGCCCAGCGCCCTGCCGAGCGACGTTCACGGCTATAGAGCCAGGCGGTGTATCCGGCCAACACAGCGACAATCAACAGCGTGATCCACGGTGCGAGACGCCAGGCGTGTTCCAGGCGCCAGAGCGTGCCTTCGCCCGGCGCGGCGCTGTCGACGCCGAGCCACTGCTCGAGCCAGGCCGGGAGTCGATCGCTCATGCCGCCCTCGCGCCGCTGTACCAGGCCAACGTGCTCTCGGCCACCATGGCCAGGAGTGCGGCGAGCAATAGCCCTTGATGCATAGGCGTAGCGCGTGACAAGCCCACGCTGGGCGCGTCGTCAGAGCCTTGCCAATCGGCCGTGTACTGAAACGCCACGCCTTGCCATACGCGGTCGCGCAGTTCGCCTTCGCTCAATCGCGTTAATTCACCTTCCTGTGGATCGACGTTCACGGCGAACTGCGCTTCGGCCGCGGTCGGAGCGTTCCAGGCGGCGCGATAGACGCCGGACGTGTACGTCTCGCCAAACGCCCAACGCGCGTGGCCGTCATCGGATGTGGCGGTAACGACCGCTTCCACATCGCGCGGATTCGTTACGCGCACGGGCACGTCGGCCACCGCGGAACCCAAGCTGCCGCCGAATGGACGGCCCACGATGAGATTTCGTTCCTCGTTTTTGCCTTGCATCGCCGCGATCAACATCTCTTGCACGAGCGGCACGAAACTCGGCCACACGGGCAACAGTGTCCAATCGCGATCGGCCGCCGACGTCGCGACGAGAATTGATACGCCGCGCTCTACCGGCGCTTCCACGATCCAGGCATCGCCGTCGGCGAGCGCGGCGACGACCTGCGCGCCGTGTTCCGCGTCCGGCGACACGCGAAAGTAACGGCTGATCGGCGTGGTCAACAGCCCGGCCTGTTCCTGATCGCGAAACGGACTGACGATAGCGTGCCGGTAACCGAGCGGATCGACCGGCTGTTGGTTCTCGGCGACGAGTTCACCGATCGTCGCCGGCAGCACGCGCGGCGCGCCGTCCTGGCCGCACAGTCGTTGGTTGTAATTCTCAACGTCAACCTGCGGCCCCAGGAACGTCACCAGGCCGCCGCCCGCCGCGAGAAAGGATTCCAGAGCCGTGGCCTCGGCCGCCGTGAATTGATGCACGTCGGACAGAAATACGCAGTCGAAGCCCGTCAGCTCGTTCTCCAACCAGGTTCCCTCGGTGGCGGCTTCGACGTCAACTAAGTTCTTGTCGCTGGTTCCATCTTCCGGCGATAGCGCGACGCGCAGATAGTCCGCCGCGCCGGGCCGGCCCTGGCTGCGCGGATTGCCATCGACGCACAGCACGCGCAATCGATCGCGGACCGGCAAGCTGAGCCAGCGGTGGTTGTCGATGTCCAGCTTGTCGCCAGTGATGCGCGCTTCGACGGCATGATCGCCCGAAGTGTCGAATCGGTGTCGAAACGATGTCGCCGCGGTGCCGCCGGCTTTCACATCGACTTGCGTGGCGCCAACTCGCGCGCCGTCGACCAGAAATTCCACGCGCACTTGGTTTCGATCGCGGCGACCATGGTTCAGCAGTTGGACTTCGAACCGCGTCTCGCGCCCCACGGCGGAAAAGCGGTCGGGCGTGGCGATCTCCGCGACGGCGATGTTTTCCGGGTCATCCTGGCCCACGTCGACGACAACCAGTGACGTCCCCTCGTCGACCAAAGTTGCGGCGCGATCGTGAATGGCCTGCCGCGATGCGCGATCCGCGGGATTCCAGCTGGGGCCGCACAGATCGCTGACGAAGCACACTTCGTCGCGCGACAGCTTTCGCTCGTCGCGGCGAGCGGCACGCAACACTTCGGTGGCGGTCGCCAGCGAAGCCGCGACATCTCCGCCACCGTGTGGAAGCTGCAGCGATTCCAACTCCGCCAGGAACTCGCTCCGCGCGAACGACGGCGTTTGCACGATCACCCGCGGCGGCGCGCTCATCAGCACTAAGGTGAAGCCATCCCCTTGAGGACTTTCGTCGACGATGCGCGTGATAACTTGCTTGGCCGACTCGAACCGCGCGGCCTGATCGGCCCGATAGCCCATTGAATAGGAGCCGTCGAGCAAGAACAGACGATGCGTCCGCGCGCCGGCCCCATGTGACAAGCCGAGTCCCTGAATCACCGGATCGGCCACCGCGGCGACCAGTAGCAACACGATCAACGTGCGCAGCGCCAAGAGCAACCACTGCTCGATCTGAATCCGCCGCACGTTCTTGCGCATCGCGGCCAGCAGATACTCCATCGCCGCCCAAGATTGCTCCCGATAGCGCCGGCGATTCAACAAATGAATCAAAATCGGCGCAGCCGCCGCCGCTGCCCACAGCAACATCCAGGGCTGGGTGAAAAAAGCGACGATGGGGGTAACGGGCAGCATGGGGGTGTATTGTTTTGAACCGCAGAGACGCTGAGACGCGGAGGGGAAGACGGGGAATGACGAATTTCGAAATCCGAATGTCGAATGTCTGACAACTCACCCGTCCACCGGCATTCAGTCATTCGTCATTCGGATTTGATGCGTCATTCGGATTTAAAAATTCGTCACTCCTCCCTCTCTCCTCTCTCTGCGTCTCAGCGCCTCTGCGGTATAAAAAAGATTCACTTCGTTCGTTCCAAACGTTTGCTCAGGTAACTTGACAATGCCACATCCAGCGGTTGGTCGGTGCGCAGCAGGACGTAGTCGGCGCGTAGTTCCTGGCAGGATTTGCGGACTTCCAGGAGGAACTTTGCGAACTCGGCCAGGTAGGCTTTGCGCAACGTGCGCGGGTCGGTGAGCGTGTCGGGCCAGGCTTCGAGGCCTTTGAAGAGCGTGGTTTGCTCAAACGGGAAATCGAGTTCCGCCGGATCGAGCACGTGAAAGACAATAACTTCGTGGCGGCGGTGGCGGAGATGCTTGAGCCCTGCCAGCAACGAGGCGACGTTGTCGAACAGATCGCTCAGCAACACGACGACGCCGCGCTTCGGCAGCCGTTCGGCCAACTCGTGCAGGATGGCCCCGGCGGCGGTCTTGCGACCCGTTTCAGCGCGTTCCATGACGTGGGTGAGTTGCTTCAAATGCGAGGGATTGCCGGACGGGCGGACCAGCGAGCGCACTTCCTGATCGAACACCGCGAGCCCCACGCTGTCTTGTTGCCGCAGCACGAGGTAGGCCAGCGCCGCGGCCACGGTCCGCGCGTAATCGAGCTTCGACATCGGCGCGTCGGCGCTCTGGTACGTCATGCTCTCGCTGGCGTCGAGCGCCAGGTAACAGATCAGGTTCGTCTCTTCCTCGTATTGCTTGAGGTAATACTTGTCGGTCTTGCCATAGACCTTCCAATCCACGTGGCGCACGTCGTCGCCGGGCGCGTATTCGCGGTGCTCGGCGAATTCAACCGAGAAACCGTGAAACGGGCTGCGATGCATCCCGGAGACATAGCCTTCGACGATCGAGCGCGCACGCAGCTCGAGCCCCGCCAGCTTAGCCAGCGTCCGCGGATCGAAACACGTGGGCGTGGGTTCGGTGGGTGGTGTCATGTTCGGCTGGTTCGATGATGGAGGCCAACCGAGTGACGATGTCGTCCGGCTTCACGCCGTCGGCCTCGGCGTTGAAATTGGTCACGATACGATGCCGCAACACCGGCGCGGCGACGGCGCGGATATCTTCGCATGTGGCGTGAAAGCGCCCATGCAACACGGCTCGGGCCTTGGCGCCGAGCACGAGATACTGACTCGCCCGCGGCCCCGCGCCCCAACTGACGTATTGCTTGATGAAGTCCGGGACTTGTCCTTTTTCGCGCCGCGTGAGTCGCGTGAATTGCAGCGCGTAGCGCAACACATGGTCGGCCACCGGCACCTTGCGCACGATCTGCTGCAGCGATTGAATTTCATCGGCGTTCAAGGAGGCCGTGATCTTGTGCGAGACGTCCGAAGTCGTCTGACGCACAATCTGCAACTCTTCTTCTTCGCTGGGATAATCGACCATCACGTTGAACATAAAGCGATCCAACTGCGCTTCTGGCAGCGGATACGTGCCTTCCTGCTCAATGGGATTCTGCGTGGCCAGCACGAAGAAGGGCTCCGCCAACAAATGCCGCCGGCCGCCGACGGTCACTTGATGTTCCTGCATCGCTTCCAACAGCGCGGCCTGCGTCTTGGGCGGCGTGCGGTTGATCTCGTCGGCGAGGATGATATTGGCGAAGACTGGGCCTTCCAAAAACTTGAACGCCCGCTCGCCGGTCGCTTTGTCTTCCTGAATGACTTCGGTGCCGGTGATGTCGGAAGGCATCAAGTCGGGCGTGAACTGGATGCGATTGAACTTGAGCGACAACGTCGACGCGAGCGAGCGAATCAACAACGTCTTCGCCAGGCCCGGCACGCCGACCAACAGGCAATGCCCACGCGCGAACATCGCGATCAGCAGTTCTTCGATTACCTGCTGCTGGCCGACGATCGTCTTGGTCAGCTCGCGCGTGATCTTCTCATACGCCTCGTGCAACCGTTGCACCGCCTGAACATCATCCGTTGGCAGCATCGTGAATTCCGTTAGTTGCCAAGAAGCCGAAATCTCAAACAAGCTCGCTGCAATCTTCCCACTAGCCCGACGCGCAAGCGAGGGGGAGTAAACGCCGCGCGATGTTCCGCGTCTACTCTCCCTCGCTTGCGCGTCGGGCTAGTGTCACATTAGCGAACCGGCGTCGACCCGCGAGCTTCCAGTGTATCCGACGACGGCCCGCCTGTTTGGGATTGCCCGTCGACCTCGGTTTTCTCGCCGACCTGACCGTACATCGTGAAACCCAGCAATTGCGTCGGCGTAGCGATGACCATTCGCCCGCGGGAGGCCACCAAATTGCCGCCGATGGCGTCTTTTCCTTCGGGCAGACGCCGCCGGAGGTCCATCACGTCGACGGCCGCGCCGGATTGTTGATCGAATACATAAATGGCGTCCCGCGTCGGCCAAAAGACCTTGTCGCCCGCCAGCAGGCCGCGGCCGAAGCCCCGCAACGACGACTGTTCCGGCCAGACGTGGGCAATCTTGCCGGTCTCGACGTCGATCCACCAGAGGCGGTCGCCGCTTGCCAGCAGGTTCCCGCCAGCGACGCCAAGCAGTTGCACGGCATCGTCCGCGTGCGGGGCCTCCCAAAGCGCGCGGCCGCTGCCAGCGTCGAGCGCGAAGATGCGATCGCAATCGGACGGCGCGGCGATGATCCGCCCGCGATCGTAGACGCAGGGCGTCAGGTCGCGATAAAAATGGGCGGCCGGTCGACTCAAGTCGCCTGACTTCGGCCTCGGGTACTTCGCGATCCAGGCGATTTGCCCATCGTTCGCATCAAGCGCCGCGACACAGCCGAGATTCGTGTTGTAGTACAGCATTCCCTGCGCGAGCGTGAGCAAGTTGTGCGTGCATTCCTCGACGACGCCGCGGGCGGGCGATTGCGCGGAGCAGATGAATCGCCGCCATTTCAACTGCCCGGTTTCCGCGTCGTAGCAGGCCACGTGCGCCTGCGGATTGACCTCGCTGCGCCGCAGGCCGACGTAAACGTGTTCGCCATCGCAAACCGGTGTGCCTTCGAACGCCCAATTGTCTTCATGCGGCGCGATCGTCCACAGCAGCCGGCCTTCGGCGTGCAGATCGAGGCAGACGATATGCCCGTTCGAACGCACCGGCGGATTGCCTTGAATTCCCGCGGTGACTTGCGAACCCATCCGCGCGAAGAGTTTGTTCCCGTGAACCGTGAGCGTAAAGCGCGGCACGCCGAGCGCACTTCGCACGTAGCTCGCGCGCTGCGAGGCCGCGAGCGCCATGTCGCCGGGATAGATGATCGCCGATTCGCCCCAGGCTGGCTTGCCGGTCCGCACGTCGTAGGCGAGGACGTTGTCGGCCGTGCTCACGAGCAACAGATTGCCGACGATCAACGGGTGATAGCTCAGCAGTTGACCGCGCTCTTCGCCCACGCGACGCGACTGCGCGAGTCCCGAGACAAAAGCTTGTTGCGAAGCCGGCGCAGATCCCAGTTCGATCGCGGGCCAGGCCGGCGCGCCGAGATCGATTTCGCCGGCCGCAATGCGGCTGCGCGACGCATCGCCCGCGAAGGTGAGCCAGTCCTCGGCCAACGACGACGCCGACGGCCACTTGGCGGCGTCGGCCAGCATCTTTTCCAGGAACTCGGCGTAAACGACATCGCGCCCCGCGAAGCGCCCTTTCGCGCCGGCGTGTAATTCCTTATAGCGCGCGACTTCGCCGACAGCGCGGATCAGATCGCCGTCGAGAATGGAAACCAAGATTAATCGCGCCCGGACCGCGGCGGCGTCGAGTCAGCGTCGGGATAGGCGAGTTGCCTCGGCAGCCCATCCTCGCCGGGCGCTTGCGGAATCAAGCGTTCCCAAAGCTGCCGCGCCTCGGCGGTGCGGCCGGATTCGAGCGCCATTTCGGCGAGCAGTTCCAGTGCATCGTCCCCACGGCCGCTGCAAAATGCTTCGCGCAAGAGCTTGCGCAGCGGCGCGGGATCTCGACTTCGCAGCCCCTCTGCGAAGAGTGCTTCCGCCTGTGCATCAGCTTGCTCGCGGTAGAGCCGGAGCGCGTCGGCCGGCAAGGTGGAAAGTTGCAACTGGCAATAATCCCGCACGCCCACGCTGCGCCACGGGCCCACGGCGATTACCTCCTCGCCGTGCTGCTGCTCGACGAGCCGCATGATGTCGATCACCTCGCCCCAACGCTCGTCGGCGCGGGCAGCCCGCATGCGCTCCAGATGGGCCTTGCCCGCGCTCGTCAGATCATCAAGCTGGACAGCTTGGGAGAGTTCGAAGGCGCCGCCGACGCCAAATTGCCCGAGCGCCACGCGACCCGAGAGCGCGAGCGACACGGCAAGACCGATACAGCAATAGCGCGGCGCAACAAAAATGCGAAGCCACCCCTCCGCGCGCGACGCGCAACAACGGCGCAGCGGTCCGATTGTGCTGGGAAATGGATGCCTAAGGGTAGTATAGAGCGGGCGGGGGCTGGGGAGAAGCGTTGCCGGGCGAGGGTTTCAACCTATTGTCCGTTTTGCTCCTTGCTTTGCCAAAACAAGGACTCGCCTTCCTGGGTCAACTGTGTGTTCTTGATTTGCAGCTCGGTAGGCGCGGGAAATTGCAGCAGGACCGGAACGTCGGCGTCGTCGATTTGCGTGCCGTTCAACACCAGCGTCTCCAGTTCGTAGCCATCGACGAGACATTTCAGTCCGTCGCCGGAAACGCTGGTGCCTGAAACATCGAGCACGGTGAGTTCCTGGACACGCAAATGTTGGAGACCTGCGTCGGTGATTTTGGTTCCGGCCAGAGACAATCGGTAAAACGCGAGTGAGTGCATTTCCGCCAGGCCGGCGTCATCGAACAAAGTCCGATCAAGCTCCAATCGTTGCAGGTCAGGAACGCCGCTGAGATATTTGCCGCACGCGCCGGTCACCTGCGTGTCGGAAAGGTTGATTTGCAAAAGCATTTTCATACCAGCGAGGTGACGCACGCCTTCGTCGCTGATCGCGGCATTGCTCAAATCTAAAAAGTTGAGACCTTGTCGTCCCGCGAAGTGCTTCATGCCTTCATCGGTGATCGCACTGTCGCGCGCCCACAGTCGACGCAGTTGAGGGAGACCGGCGACATGCGCCAATCCTGCGTCGGTCGTGCCACGCGGGAGGTAGAGCGAATTCAAGTTCGGCAATTCCGATAAACGCGCAAGGCTTTGATCGGTAATCTGTGTCTTAAACAAGTCGAGATGCAAGATATTCTTGTGTCGCACCACTTCGTCCATCAGTCGGTCGTCAACGTCCTGGCCGTCCAGATAAATGATCGCGATGTCGGGGAAATCGTGGATCAACTCAAATGCCCGTGGCGCCGGCGTCTGTGCACCGAACGTCACCACGGTGAGATTCTGCGCCCGATCGGCCTCACGCCAGCTTTGCCACCAATTCATGTTCTCGATGACATCGGGCGTCCATTGCCGGAAGTCGTCCGTGAAGCCAACGCCCACGCCGAGCTTTTGCAACTCCGCAATCTTCGCCCAACGCTGCTTTCCCGTCTCGATCCGATGCGCCGCCAACCCCAATAGCGCGCCGATGATGCAGATCAGGACCAGGAACGTCCGGAGGCTGAAACGGAGTCGGGGGATTCGCCAGCGTTTCATACTCGCTGCCTGAAAGAACTCACTTCCGTCGCACCGCCAGAATCGTCAAATCGTCCGGCGGGTAGTCTCCCTCGAAGTGTTGTTCCACGCACGCGCCGACGTAGCGGACTAGGTCCGGCAATGGTTGCGCGTGGTGCTCGCGGAGGATCGCTTCCAGCCGTTTCATGCCGAATTGTTCGCCGGCGGCGTCCATCGATTCCACGATGCCGTCCGTGCAGAGGAATAGCAGGTCGCCCGCGTGCATCACGACCGGCGGGCCTTGCGGGTACTCGGGGCGATCGAGCACGCCGATCGGCATGCCCGTGGTTTCGAGCGTGGTGAAGGCGTTCGACTCCCGGCAGAAATGCATCGCCGGGGCGTGGCCCGCGTTGGCGTATTCGACCGTGTGATTCGCCGGGTCGAGGGCCGAAAGAATCATCGTCACGAACCGGCCGTCCTGCAGGTCGTCGGCCATCGAGCGACCTAGCATGCCGAGCAGCACTTCAGGCGAGGAATGTTCGAGAATCAACGCCCGGAGCGCCGCACGGACCGAGGCCATCAGCAAACTAGGGCCGAGGCCGTGGCCGCTGACGTCGGCGACGACGAGACCGATGCGACCGTCGCGGAGCGGGACGACGTCGCAATAATCGCCGCCGACCGCCTGGTTGGGAAACCACCAACTGGCGACGTCGTACCCAGGAATCTCCGGCAGCCGGCTCGGCATGAAGCCGCGCTGAATATCGCGCGCCACGTTGAGCGAGGTCTCGATCGCCTGACTGTGGTGCAATTCATCCACCAACTGCGCGCGATCGAGGGCCACGGCGGCATGCTGACTGAAGGCCAGCAAAAGCTGCTCATCGAAGCGGCTGAACGGCCCGTGGTTCTTGTTCAACAGTTGCAGCACGCCGAGCAACCGGTTGTCGCGCGGCGAGGTGAGTGCGGTGGCCAGAATGTTGCGAGTCTTGTAGCCGGTGGCGCGATCCACCGTGCGGTTCCAGCGCGGGTCCTGATATGGATCCGCCACGTTCGCCAGTTCCCGGGTTCGCGCGACGTGGCCGGTGATGCCGTGATCGAGCGCGTGGCGAATCTCGGAGATCTCCAACTCCGTGGTCACCAGCGTGAACAATTCTTCCCGTTTGGCGTCGTATTGGAACAAGCTCGCCCGATCGCAATCGAGCGCCTTGCAGGCCTCGTGCGTGATCGTTTCCAGCAAGGTAGTCAGATTGATCTCGGCCGCCAGCACGCGGGCGACATCCAGGAGCCGATTGAGCCCCTCCAGGTGCTCCAAAAGTTCCGAGGCCGTGACCGTGTCGATAGGCATAGGACGATGCGCCGGGGTGCGTGGGATAGCGTCAGTCTAGCAGGAAAGTGCTCCAAAACAGAATCTACGACCGTTCTGTGCCCTCCACCTGCCCGGCTGCACTTGAAAAACCCCCGCACCGCCCTAAGTTTATGGATACGGGCCGCCTTGCGCCCGGGTTCCGCGCCGCTAGCCGAAACTGCGATCCGATGGGTATTTACGACCGCGACTACTATCAGGAAGACCGCCGCGGGTGGCTCGAAGGAGGCGCCCGGTCGATGGTGATCAACCTGATTTTGATCAACGTCGCGGTGTACATCGGAGAGATCTTCTTTCAGAACTTGCAACTCGCCAATCTCCTGGGCGTGGAGCCGGAGGTCTGGCGCGAGCCGTGGAACTTGTGGAAGCTGCTGACGTACGGCTTCACGCACAGCCCCGAAGATGTGTTTCACATCCTGTTCAACATGTACGCGCTTTGGCTGTTCGGCCAGGAACTGGAATCGACGCTGGGGCGCAAAGAATTTCTGTTCTTTTATCTGAGCACGATCGTCCTCGCCGGAGTCGGCTGGGTTGCCGCACAGCTCGCGTTCTTCGGCGGCCAGCCATCGCTACTGGTCGGTGCGTCCGGCGGAGTGATGGGCGTGGCCGTGGTCTACGCCATGCGGCACCCGCATCGCACCCTGTATGTCTGGTTCATCCCGGTGCCGGTCTGGCTGTTTGTCGGCTTCATCGTGTTGAAGGATTTTCTCTCCTTCCAAGGCTCGCTGGCCAACGAGCCGGTCGGACATGTCGCCTACGAAGCCCATTTGGCCGGAGCGCTGGCCGGTTTTCTCTATCAGAAATACCAATGGCATTTGGGAAGCATGTTAAGCTTCCTGCCGCTTCGCCGGCGAAAAGGAGGCGCGGAATTCCCCCGGGTGCTCAAGATGCGGGTGCATCGCGAACCGGACGCCGCCCGGCGGGACGACCTGGAAAACCAGGTGGACGCCCTGTTGGACAAAATCCAACGCGAAGGCGAAGCCAGCCTCACCGCCAAGGAACGGGCCACGCTGGAAGAAGCCAGCCGGAAATACCGCAGCCGCCGCGGAAGCTGACGTGGGGACGCGGTTTCCCTGCGCACGGCCCGCCCTACGATAAACTCCGCCCCTCCGTTAAACTCTCTTTCGTGCCGGACACACTAGCCCGACGCGCAAGCGAGGGGGAGTAGACGTCGAACGGAATGAAACGTCGTACTCAGATTCCGCGTCCGCTCCCCCTCGCTTGCGCGACGGGCTAGTGTGCCGTTTCCTGGTTCGCTACCGAAGGAACGCCGTTGCGCTATGGAATCGACGAACGAAGCTGCTCGACCGCGGGACTTTATCCGCGAGATCATTGACGAAGACAACCGCACCGGAAAGCATGCCGGCCGCGTTCATACTCGGTTTCCGCCGGAGCCGAACGGTTACCTGCACATCGGCCACGCCAAGAGCATCTGCCTGAACTTCGGGCTGGCGCTGGAATTCGGCGGCAAGTGCAACCTGCGATTCGACGACACGAATCCGACCAAGGAAGACGAGGAGTACGTCCAGTCGATCGAGGAAGACGTCCGCTGGCTGGGCTTCGAGTGGAACGAGCAGCCGTTCTACGCCTCGGACTACTTTCCACAGCTTTACGATTGGGCCGTTCAACTCATCAAGGCCGGCAAGGCGTACGTCTGCGACTTGAACGCCGAGGAGATGCGCGAGCATCGCGGCACGCTCACCGCGCCGGGCAAGAATAGCCCGTTTCGCGATCGCTCGGTGGAGGAGAATCTCGATCTGTTCGCGCGCATGAAGGCCGGCGAATTCCCCGACGGTACGCGAACGCTCCGCGCCAAGGTCGACATGGCATCGCCGAACTTGAATATGCGCGACCCGGTGTTGTACCGCATCCTGCATGCGACGCATCACCGCACCGGCGATCAGTGGTGCATCTACCCGATGTACGACTACACGCACGGGCAGTCGGATTCCATCGAACGCATCACGCACAGCATCTGCACGCTGGAGTTCGAGAACCACCGGCCGCTGTACGATTGGTTCATCAAGGAGCTGGGCATCTACGCGCCGCAGCAGATCGAATTCGCGCGGCTGAATCTCACCTACGCGATGATGAGCAAACGCCGGCTGTTGGAACTGGTCCGCGAGAAGCACGTCAGCGGTTGGGACGATCCGCGGATGCTCACCATCCGCGGCCTGCGCCGTCGCGGCTATACGCCGGAGGCGATGCGCAGTTTTTGCGAACGCATCGGTGTGGCGAAGTTCAACAGCACGATCGACATGCTCGTGTTGGAAAACGCGCTGCGCGACGACCTCAACAAGCGCGCCCAACGGGCGATGGCGGTGCTGCGGCCGCTCAAGGTGGTGATCACCAACTACCTGGAAGACCAGGTCGACGAACTGGAAGCAATCAACAACCCGGAAGACCCAACGATTGGCACGCGCAAGGTACCATTCGCGCGTGAGATCTACATCGAGCAGGACGATTTCCGCGAAGACCCGCCGAAGGGTTTTTATCGCCTCGCCCCCGGCAAGGAAGTCCGGTTGCGCTACGCGTACTTCATCACCTGCACCGAAGCGGTGAAAGACGCCGCCGGCAACGTGACCGAACTGCGCTGCACCTACGATCCCGCCACGCGCGGCGGCAACGCCCCCGACGGCCGCAAAGTGCAAGGCACGATCCACTGGGTCTCCGCCAAGCACGCCGCGCGCGCGGAAGTGCGGTTGTACGACCACCTGTTCTCCAAGCCAGACCCGGACGACGTCCCGGCCGGCCAGGATTACCGAGCGAATCTCAACCCAAACTCGCTCGAGCTCCTCTCGAACGTCCCGGTCGAACCCTTCCTGGCCAACGCCAAACCCGGCGACCGCTTCCAATTCGAACGGCAGGGCTACTTCTGCGTCGACACGAAAGACTCAGCCCCGGGAAAGCTCGTCTTCAACCGCTCGGTATCACTGAAAGACTCCTGGGCGAAACAGGAAAAGGCACAACAAGGAAAACCGCAGGCGAAGAAGAAGTAGTCAATTCCATTTGAACCGCGGAGGCGCAGAGACGCGGAGGAGAGTGCCCGCGAAACACGCGAAATGACGCGAAAGACGGATTTTGAAGCAGTGCTTTGGACATCAATTGAACAATTGCGGAAAGTCGCAGTGATATTTTTGGGAAGAGAGGAATGTTGACGATAGAACCAATTCTCTCCCAACTTTCTTTCGCGTGTTTCGCAGGCTAAATCTCCTCCCCTCCGCGTCTCTGCGCCTCCGCGGTTCAAACTTGAAACACCCCGAGCCGCATCGGTTCCTCGCTCACATACCGCGTCACGACCTCTAATCCTGCGATCAGTTCCTCACGCGTTTTCGCTGGGTCGATGATGCGGTCGATCCAGCCGCGGGCGGCGGCGTAGCGGACGTCCATTTGGCGTTCGTAGTCGGATTTCACTTTGTCGCGCAGCTCGGCGAGTTCTTGCGCGTCAACTTGAT
>JALHLM010000069.1:0-1251 GCA_022844585.1 Pirellulales bacterium
TGCCCAGCAACTCGACCTTCCCGTCGTCATTCACACACGTGAAAGCGACGCCGAAGTCGTGGCCATGCTCCGCGAGGCGACGGCTCGCGGGCCACTGAGCGGCGTGATGCATTCCTTCACCGGCACGGCCGAAACCGCCGCGGAATGTATGGAACTCGGCATGTACATCAGTTTCGCCGGCATGGTCACGTTCAAAAAGAACGACGTGCTGCGGGCGGTCGCCGCGACGATTCCCGCCGATCGAATTCTGGTCGAGACGGATAGTCCTTACCTCGCCCCGCAACCGAACCGCGGGAAGCGCAATGAACCGGCGTTCGTAGCCCATACGGCGCGCTGCCTGGCGGAAGTGCGCGGCGTCGAATTGCCCGCGTTCGCCGCGCAAACGACGGAAAACGCACAACGACTGTTTCGCTTGCCACGCGTCGTATAAGCTCAGGGAAGGCCCTCGAAATCGTTCCATCCGCCAGGATTCCAAGGGCCTTCCCTGGGCTTGATACTGTCGGCGCAATTACAATCAATGCGGCCAATTCGCCGCGACACCATTGAACGCCTCGGCACACCGGAGATCGTCGCCATGCGTCCTTTCGCATACCTGCTCGGTGCATTGCTGGCTTGGCCCGTCGCACTGGCTTACGCGGCCGACGGGAATCGTTTGGCGTACTTGGACGAATGCAACCCGTACTACCCGCACCGCGACTTCGCCCGCCTGACCACGCCGCAATGGGTCGGCGAGCCGGGCGTCGAGGCGGTTGTGATTCTAGCGATTGACGACATGCGCGACACGGCCAAGTACGAAGCGTATCTGCGGCCGATTCTCGACCGGCTCAAGCAGATCGACGGCCGTGCGGCGATGAGCATCATGACCAATCAGGTCGATCCCAACGACCCGCAGTTACAGGCATGGCGCCAAGAAGGCGTGAGCGTCGAGTGTCATACGCTGGATCACCCGTGCCCCTTGCTCAAGGACGGCGACTTCAACAAGGCCAGCGCCACGTACCATGGCTGCGTCGACTTGATGGCGTCGATTCCCTGGAATCCGCCCGCTGCGTTTCGCATGCCGTGTTGCGACTCGCTGAATACGGTCAGCCCGCGGTTTTTCGCGGAGATTTTCGATCGGCAATCGCCGAAGCGCAATCACCTGCGGATTGATTCTTCCGTCTTCAATGTTCTCACACCGAGCGACCCGGCGTTGCCACGCGAGCTCGTGTATGAAACAGGCACGACCAAGGATCGCTTCCGCAAATACCTGCC
>JALHLM010000069.1:1261-15993 GCA_022844585.1 Pirellulales bacterium
GTTTCCATCGTTCGTGAATACGATTGAAGACTATCCCTATCCTTACGTCATCAATGGCACTTGCTGGGAGTTTCCCTGCGTGGTCCCTAGCGACTGGGAAGCCCAGAACATTCAGCAGCCGAACAACCCCAAGACCGTTGAGGACATGAAGGCGGCGCTTGACGCCGTGGTGATCAAACAGGGCGTTTTCAATCTCGTCTTCCATCCACACGGCTGGATTCGCGCGGAACAGGTCGTCGAACTGATCGATCATGCAGTAGCGAAGCACGGCAGGCGAGTGAGATTCATGTCCTTTTGGGAGGCGGATTTTGCGTTGTGCGATTACGATAGGGCCAGCGCCGACCTGCGTGAGAATGATGGAGCACATACCGGGAAGTTCATTCTCGACATCAACAGCGACGGGTACATGGACGTATTCGACCCTGGTGGTCTATCGCGAACCTGGAATGTGCGCGGAGCGCTTTGGGAAGAAGCAATCACTGACTTGAACTTTGATGACATCGAAACTGGTCGAAGCAGATTCGGCGTTCTGACTGACAACGGTCATGCGACGCTCGTGCATCATTCGCAGGAACACGGCCTGCGTCTGGCCGAGTTCAGGCACGCTTGGCCGCACGAGAAAAAGGTCGAATTGGCGGACGCTGACGCATCGTTGAATGAGCTACTTTCGCCAGGGCAAGCCTGGCTCGATCACCGCCTCCGCGATCTCGATGGTGACGGCATCTGTGAATTGCTTGTCACGCCGGAAGAAGGCGACGTGGTTATCCTCGCCCTGGACAAAGAGGATCGCTGGCGACGCTTGCCGTTCACATTGCCGGTGGAGACCGCGATCGTCGATCAGGAAAATCGCGACGCCGGGCTGCGGTTCGTCGACATCGACGAAGACGGCGATCTCGACGTGTTGTTGTCCAACGAAGCGAGGTTCTCGCTCCATCTCTTCGAATCGCTCGAAAAAGGTTGGTCGCGCGAAATCTTGCGTGGCAAACAAGGCGACGATCGTTCGATTCCGCCGATCGTACGCAATGGCACGAACAACGGCGCCTGGTTTCATTCCCGGCATCTCTGGGTGCAGAACGAGGACACGGCGCGGCTGCCGGATTTGGTCGATCGGCGCTCGTTCAACGAACTGCTTGGCAACGCCGAGTTAGGACCGCGCTCGTCGGAAGCGTCGCTTAAGGGGATGCGCGTGCGGCCGGGATTGAAGCTCGAACTCGTCGCCGCGGAACCGCTGGTAACGGACCCCGTGGCCTTCGACTGGGGCCCCGACGGCAAGCTCTGGGTCGTCGAGATGGGCGACTATCCGCTCGGCGCGGACAACGCCGGCGCGTCCGGCGGACGCGTCCGCTATCTCGAAGACACCAACGGCGACGGTAGCTACGATCGCTCGACGCTATTCCTGGATAGCCTGAGCTATCCCAACGGCGTGATGGCCTGGGGCCGCGGCGTGCTGGTAAGTGCTGCGCCGGAAGTTTTCTACGCGGAGGACACCGACGGCGACGGCCGCGCCGACAAACGCGAGCCGCTCATTACGGGCTTCGGCGAAGCCAATCCCCAGCATCGCGTGAACGGCTTCACCTGGGGACTCGACAACTGGGTGCATTGTGCGATGGGCGAGAGCGGCGGCACGATTCATTCCGTCAAGCGCAATGAAGACGTAGAACTCGGCAACCGCGATTTCCGTTTCCGTCCGTCGACCGGCGAGATCGACCCGCAAGCTGGCTCGACGCAGTACCAACGCATCGCCGACGATTGGGGCAACTGGTTCGGTTCCGACAATATCCATCCGCTGTGGCACTATGTGCTGCCAGACGAGTATTTGCGGCGCAATCAGCATGTCGCCGCGCCGCAAGTGTTGCGCGAAGTGCCGGAAGTTCCGGGCGCCGCGCCGGTTTTTCCGACAAGTCGCACGTTGGCGCGCTACAACGATTTTCATCTGTCGAACCATATCACGTCGGCCTGCGGCGTGGGGTTCTATCGTGACGATCTGCTCGGCGCCGACCTCGCGGGCAACGCCTTCGTTTGCGAGCCCGTGCACAACCTGGTCCATCGCCAGGTGCTCACTCCGGACGGCGTGTCGTTCACCGGTCGTCGAGCCGTCGAAGAACAGCAGAGTGAGTTTCTCACATCGACCGACAACTGGTTTCGCCCGGTGATGATCCGCACCGGGCCCGACGGCGCACTCTACGTGGCGGATTTCTATCGTCAGGTGCTGGAGCATCCCGAGTGGATTCCGGACGACATTGAAGCCAAGATCGACGTCCGCGCCGGGCACGAACGCGGCCGCATCTACCGCATCGTGCCGGTCGGCGAGCCATTGCGTAAAGTGCCCAACCTGAACGAGCAATCCGCCGAACAACTCGTGGCCCAACTTGAAAGCCCGAATGGCACGCTGCGCGACATGACACAGCGAATGCTTGTGGAACGCGCCGATATGTCGACCGTGGAACCGCTGAAGAAGTTGGTTGTCGCCGCACCGTTTCCGACGACGCGGATACAGGCGCTGTGCGCGCTGGACGGCTTGGGCGCTCTCGATGAAGCCGTGGTCGTTGCGGCGTTGCGTGACCAGCACCCTGGCGTCCGGCGTCAGGCGTTGCGATTGTCGGAGCGATTTCTGAAGTCGGACAACGCCGTGACGCGCGAGGTCCGCGACCCCCGCTGGTTGAACGAGGAAAATCCGCGCATCCGCTTGCAGTACGCCTGTAGTCTCGGCGAACTTCCGGCAGAGCAAGGAGTGCGGCTCCTGACTCCCATGTTGCTCCAAAACTGGCAAGACCCATATATCCGCTCCGCCCTGCTGAGCTCGCTGAATGCCGAGAGTTTGGCGACGAGCGTCCGCGAGTTGCTGGCGCCGGAGTTGCGCGATTCCGTGCCCACTGAATTATGCGAAGCGCTGCCGGAACTGTCACTGGCATTTGACGACCGTGAGACTTGTGCGGCCGTGTTCCGAGCGGCGATGGATCCAACGAGATATACGCCAGCGAAACGCTTGTCGCTGGCGGCCGCCACGTTGCGGGCCTTGCGCGGGCACGGCCTCGTCCTGGCCGACCTCTACGAGGGTCAGCCGAACGCGCAAGTGGAAACGAAGGCCTCACTTCAAGCCCTAAGCAAGCATGCTCAACAAGCACTGATCGACTCCAAGGCCGAGCTTGCGCTGCAACTGGCGGCAATTGAAATTGTGTCGCACGACGAAGCAGACGCGAATCTGGAATTGCTCGCCACGGCGTTGGGACCTGCCTCGAACACGGAGCTGCGCGCTGCGGCGGTTTCGCGTCTGGCGGAAATGGAATCCGAGGCCGCGTTCGACACTTTGCTCAATGCATGGCATTCGTTGACGCCTCAGGTGCGAGGGCAGGCGCTTGAGGCCTGTTTTCAGCGGCCGCGGCAATTGGTTCGCGTGTTGGAGGCGCTGGAGAACGGCAGCATTCACGCCGGTGATTTCGACGCCGATCGCCGGCAACGCTTTGCTGTCAGCGCCGGCCGAGAACTTCGGGACCGCGTCATCAAGGCGCTCGTCGCGGAGATCGACACCGATCGTCGCCAGGTCGTGGAGCAGTTTCGCGATGTTCTGATGCTCAGCCCGGATGCGGAACATGGCGCCGTCGTGTTCCGCGAAAAGTGCGCGGTATGTCATCGCTTGGGCAACGTCGGCTTCGCGATCGGCGCGGACCTGGCTGCGTTGACCGACAAGTCGCCGGCCTCGATGTTGGTCGCCATACTGGATCCCAATCGCGCCCTGGAAACGAAGTTCGTCTCATACACTGCGCAAACCAGCGATGGACTAACGCATACCGGAATGCTCGTCGATGAATCCGGCGCCAGCGTCACGTTGCTCGGTCAGGAAAACAAACAGTCCATTATCCCGCGCGGCGAATTGGAAGCGATCGAATCGACCGGCAAATCCCTCATGCCCGAGGGTTTGGAAAAGGATCTATCTCGACAAGACCTGGCGGACGTGATGGCCTTCGTGGCGAATCTGCCGACGCCGCGCAAGGAATTTTCCGGCAACACGCCTGAGGTGGTACGCGCCGACGAGCACGGCGCATTGAAACTCACGGCCGTGCGAGCGGAAGTGTTTGGCCCGACGTTGATCTTTGAGCCCGGCCACCAGAATCTTGGCTTCTGGGGGAGCGAAGCCGACCGGGCAGTATGGAACCTAAGCGTCAATCAGCCCGGCCGCTATCGCGTCTGGCTCCACTACGCGTGCCATCGCGAAACAGCCGGCAACCCGTTCCAAGTGCAGTGCGGCGAGCAACGTTTGAAGTCCGAGGTGAAGGGCACTGGCACCTGGGACTACTACCGCCGCGTGGAAATCGGCGAACTCGATCTTACTGTAGGCGAGCATCGCCTCACCCTCCGCTCCGACGGCCCGATCGCCGGACATCTGATGGACTTGTTCGAATTAAGCCTGGAGCGGGAAGAATAGATTTCCTGCTCGGAAATCTACCGCTGAGACGCAGAGACGCGGAGAGCTTAACCGCCAAAAACGCTAAATCACACCAACAGAGTCATTCAAGTTTCGATCTCCCACATAGCCAATCCTTTCGCGTGATTTCGCGACTTTCGCGGTTTAGTATTTCCCTCTGCGTCTCTGCGCCTCTGCGGTTCAATTTGCTTGAACTACCTTTTCTTGAGCAGTCGTTCGACCGCGGCGCCGATGTCCGGCTCGCGCATCAGCGACGTCCCAACCAGCATCGCGTTGAATTCCGCGGCGGCGAGTTGATCGACGTCGGCGCGCGTGGAGATGGCGCTTTCGGCGACGGCGAGACAATCCCCGGGGATGCGTTTGCGTTCGCGCAAGGCGTGCTGGAAATCGACTTCCAGCGTGTGCAGATTGCGATTGTTAACGCCGATCAGCGTGGCGCCGGCCTCGAGGACGCGATCCAGATTCTCTGGATCGAAATATTCCACGAGCGGCGTGAGGCCGAGCTCGATGGCCTCGTTGTGCAGCGCGCGGAGGTTGCAATCGTCGAGACACTCTGCGATCAGCAACACCGCGTCCGCCCCGGCGGCGCGGGCTTCGACAAGTTGATAGCTGTCGATGATGAAATCCTTGCGCAAGACTGGCAGCTTCACCTTGGCGCGGACTTCGCGGAGGTAGTCGAGATTGCCTTGAAAATACTTCTCGTCGGTGAGCACGCTGATGCAGGTCGCGCCGTGGGCTTCGTAAATCGCAGCGACCTCCGCGGGCGTGCGATCGGCGCGGATGGAACCCTGCGACGGGCTGGCAAGCTTCACTTCGGCGATCAAGTGGACGCCCGGCACGCACAACGGCGTAAAGAAATCGCGGACCTTGGGCGCGCTCTTGAGTTGAGCGCGAAGCTCCTGGAGAGGTCGCGCCGCTTTGGCCGCCTCGACTTCGATGCGCTTGTGCTCGACGATCTCACGAAGTTTGCTCATGGCGGCGCGCGTCTCGGCGATGGCTCAACAGCGTTTCAATCACGACCTGGTTCGCTTCCGGAAATCGTAGCTGACTTAGCTCCTTCGCATCCACCCAGCGAAACGGGGGTTTCGGCGTGGCGTCAGATTCGCTGGAAACGCGTCCATGAAAAAAATGCAACCGCAACTCGCCGTGGGCATAGGCGTGTTCGACGACCGGAACGATCAGATCCTCAACATCAATGGCAAGACCTGTCTCTTCTTCGCATTCCCGTCGAGCCGTTTCGGCGGGAGTTTCGCCTGACTTCACTTTGCCACCGGGGAACTCATCGTATCCGGCCAACACGGATTGCTCATCACGCACGCCGACAAGATAGCAACCTTCCCACTCCACCACAGCGACGGCGATGTCGATCGGCATTCCGAACTCTCCGCGTCTCAGCGTCTCCGCGGTTCAACCCGGCTGCCCCTTATACGCATCCAAGAGCCGGCCCGGCGAGCCCATGATGTTGTAGCCGCAGTCGACGTGGAGGATTTCGCCCGTGATGCCATCCGAAAGATCCGAAAGCAGGAAGCCGCCGGAGCGGCCGACTTCTTCCGGTAGGACGTTACGTCCCATGGGAGACATTTTCTCGTAGAGCGGCACCATGTCGTCGACGCCTGCGCCGCGGCCGGCCAATGTGCGGACCGGGCCGGCGCTCACGGCGTTCACGCGCACGCCGCGCGGGCCGAGATCGTAGGCGAGGTATTTGACGACGCTATCGAGCGCTGCTTTGCAAACGCCCATCACGTTGTAGCCGGGCACGCACTTTTCGCCGCCGAAGTAGGTCATCGTAAGAATGCTGGAACGCGGGCTGAGAATGTCCTTCGCGGCGTTGGCGACGGCGAGCAGGCTGTAGGCGCTGATCTCCATGGCCATCAGGAAGCCGGCGCGGCTGGTTTCGACGGTGTCGCGCTTCAGGTCTTCCAGCGAAGCGTGGGCAATCGAGTGGAGCAGGAAGTCGATCTGTCCGAATTCCTCCTTCGTCTTCTGAATCACGGCGCGGATGTCGTCGTCGTTCTGGACGTTCATCGGGACCAGGAACTTGGCCGACGGCTGCTTGTCGGTCAGTTGGGCGACCCGGTGGCGATTCCGCTGGCGGGCGTCGTCCGGCTTGTCCGGCAGGTGGCTAAAACCGCAGACGGCCCCTTCCTCCATGGCGAACTGGGCGATCGACCAGGCGATCGAATGATCGTTCGCCACGCCGAGAACAAGTCCCTTCTTGCCTTCGAACAGCTTCATAACATGCACCTTGCCTGGCGCCCGACCTCGGGCAGTGAAGTTAACCCTAACGCCGGAAGCAGTTTACCGGCGGCCGCGCCAACTTCCCAGGGGCGTGCGTGGACGGGGCATCCCCTGTCATCCGTTGGAGCGATTTAGCGAATCCAAGTGATTTCACTGGACAAGTGATGTGTATTCCATATGATTCAACTGCGAGGCGACGTATTCGATTGGACTCCACACGAATTGATCCGAATTGCATGACTGCGACACAGCTTGACTATCTGACGACACTTTCCCGGAATCCGCAGCTGGCCGAAGCGGCTTTGGAGTGGCTGATCGATTTGGACACAACCGGGTTAGAGCAGGCCGCAAACGCCGCCGCGAAGGCCATAGGCGGAGACGAGGGCGTCCTTGTCGGACGCCAAGCCGGTGGCTGGACTGGCCTCAATTCCTCGAAACTGCCGGTCGGCTTTCCGATTGCCTTGGCGGACGAAGCTTTGGACCGGGAACGCTGCTGCCGGGAAGGCAACTGGTTGGCGGCGCCGATGCACGAGCGCGCTGCGCACGGCGAGTTGTTCCTGGTGCGGTTTGGACGCCCGCCCGCAGGCTCGGAGATTCAGGAGCAAACGGCGGCGGTGGCGCGTTTGCTGGGCGAGATCGTGGCTCAGACGCGGCGACGTTCCAGCGAGCGGCAGAGGTTGGAACGGTTGCGGACCATTCTCGAGATCACGCACCAGTGGAACCAGACGCAGGAGATGGAGCCGCTGCTGGTGCAGATGGCCGAGGCGGCGACGAAGCTGCTCCGGGCCGATCGCGCCAGCATCTTTCTTTGGGACAAACCGAATCGCACCCTAGTCGGCCGGCCGGCGCTCGGCGTCGCCGGGGGCGAGCTGCGGATTCCGGACGATAAGGGCATCGTCGGGCAGGTCGTGCAGTCGGGCGAATCGCGGCGCGTCGATCTGGCGGACAATCAGGCGCAGATCGATCGCCGCGTCGACCAGAAACTCGGCTACGAAACGCGCACGCTGCTCTGCGTACCGTTGCGCGGTCGCGCCGGAGAGTTGTTCGGCGCGTTCGAAATGATCAACAAGTTACAGGGCAATTTTACCGACGACGACGAAGAGGCGCTGGTCGAACTCGCGGCCCATGCGGCGGTGGCGCTGGAAAACACCGACGAACGCCAGAAGCTGCTCACCGCGCGCAAGCAGTTGGCGGACGAGACCGCGCAGGGCATTCGCCTGGTTGGCAACAGCCCGGCGATCGAGGCGCTGCGCTCGGCGATTCGCCGCGTCGCGAATACCGACCTGGCGATCATGGTCCTCGGCGAAAACGGCACCGGCAAGGAGGTCGTCAGCCAGGCCGTTCACTATCTGAGTAACCGGCGCTATCAACCGTTCGTGGCGATCAACTGCGCGGCCATCACCGAAACGCTGCTGGAAAGCGAGCTCTTCGGCCACGAAAAAGGCGCCTTCACCGACGCCCATCAAACCCGGGCCGGCAAGTTCGAACTCGCCTCCGGCGGTACCATCTTCCTGGACGAAATCGGCGATTTGAGCCTGGCCGGCCAGGCGAAATTGTTGCGCGTGCTGGAAGAGAAAATCGTCGTCCGCGTCGGCGGTTCGACGCCCATTCACACCGACGCTCGGGTAATCGCCGCGACGAATCAGAACCTGGCGGACATGGTACGGGCAAAGAAATTCCGCCAGGACTTGTTCTTCCGATTAAACGTGGTGACGATCGAGTTGCCGCCGCTGCGCAATCGCCCGGAGGACGTCTTGCTGCTCGCGGAACATTTCTTGGAGGACTTCTGCCGGAAGGCGCGGCGACGTGTGCCGAAGTTATCCGCCGTGGCCAAACGACGATTGGAAGCGCATACCTGGCCGGGCAACGTCCGCGAGTTGCGGAATCTGATGGAGCGGCTCGCGTACATGTCCGAGGGGGACAAGATCGAGGCCGAGGACCTGGCCTTCATCATGTCGCCGGGGAGCCAATCGCGCGGACTGCTGGAGTCCGACCAACCGTTGGCCGAGGCGACCGAAAAATACCAATCCGAGTACATCCAGCAGGCGATCCATCGCAACCGCGGCAACATGAGCGAGGCGGCGCGGCAACTCGGCCTGCACCGCTCGAACCTGTATCGCAAAATGCGCCAACTCGGCATGCCGACCAACGACGGCTGACATTGCGAGTCGATATTTCTCGCCAGATCGCGTCTTGGGCGGTTGCGAGCGTCGCGCGCGGATGACACAATTCCGGTTCGCCGCCCATCGCCCCGAGCTGGTCTACTCGCCTGTGAGCAATCCCTACGTCAGTCCGTCGACCGCATCGCGAAACTCCAATGCCGACGCGCCGGTCGGTCCCGGCTATAAGTGGTCGGTCGTCGCGATGCTGTGGTTCATCTGCTTCTTCAATTACGCGGATCGCACCGCGATCTCGGCGATTCTGCCGGTCCTCAAGAGCGAGTACAACCTCACAAACACCGAGCAAGGGTACATCGTCTCCGCGTTTATGTGGGTCTACGCGTTGACCGCGCCGTTCGCCGGGCTGGTGGTCGATCGCTTCCCTCGGAAACGAATCATCCTCAGCGGCCTCTATGTTTGGAGCATCGTCACCGGCTTCACGGCCCTTTGCTCCAAGGTCTGGCACTTCGTGCTGGTGCGTGGCGCGGAGGGACTAGGCGAAACGTTTTATTTCCCTGCGTCGATGTCGCTGGTGAGCGACTATCACGATCGCCGGACGCGTTCCCGGGCAATGGGGTTGCATCAGACCAGCGTTTACGCCGGCACGATTGGCGGCGGCGCGCTGGCGGGCTGGATGGCCCAACATTATGGCTGGCGGCTGCCGTTTGTCGTTTTCGGCGTGGCTGGCTGCGTCCTCGGCTTGGTGCTGGCGTGGTTCATTCGCGAGCCAGCGCGGGATGAAGCGGAGCGGAACCTCGCGATCGAATCGGGCGAAACAGTTCCCCCACAGACCGTACCGCCGAGCGTCGCGTGGAGCGACTTGCCGCGCGAGATCCTGCTCACGACCGTCGATCTAGGACGCGTGGCCGTCGAGTTGAGCAATCGTCCCACGGCGCTTTGCCTGATGGCAGCGTTCATCGGCGCGAATTGCGTGGCGACGGCCGTAATGGCTTGGATGCCGACGCTTCTCAAAGAACAGTTTCAAATGAGCCTCGCACAAGCGGGATTTACGGCGACTTTTTACATTCAGATCGCAAGTATGTTCGGCGCGATTGTCGGAGGGATGGGCGCCGACACGTTACGGAAACGCTCGGCTGGCGGGCGAATCTACATGCAAGCCGTGGCGCTTATTCTTGGGGCGCCATTCATTTTCTTCTGTGGCTGGACACTAAAGACCGGCGTCCTAATACCGGCGATGATCGCATTCGGCTTATGCAAAGGCATTTACGACGCCAACATTTGGGCTGGGTTGTATGATTTCGTGCCGGTCGTGCGACGCGGTAGCGCGGTCGGGCTAATGAATATGCTCGGCTGGGCGGGGGGCGCTCTGGGCGTGCAGGCGATCGGACACCTCACCGATCGCGGCGTCACGCTCGGGAGCGCGATCGCATCCATGGCGGGGATTTATCTGCTCGTCGCGGTGCTGCTGGCCGTCACGGCCTGGCTGTTCGCTCCGCGCGACGCGGTGACGGGGGATGTGGCGTAGGTAATTCTCAGCGCGGAGCGTTTGTTGATGGCGACGATTACTCCCCCTCGCTGGCGCTTCGGGTTGGTGTTGGGTGGCCGCAAGATTGCGGATTTGGTTTTTCCGCCGGCGTGTGCTTTTTGTCAGGGAGAATTGCTAGAAGAGGATCGGGAGCTGCGGTTGTGTGGGCGCTGCGTTCATACGCTCGCGCCGTTGGGAGTGGCACGATGTCCTCGCTGTGGATTGCGAATACCTGGCGGGCTTACGCGAGGCGAGGACTGTGAGAGTTGCCGCGGGAACTGCCAGAGTTTTGAGGCGGTGTGGACGTTAGGCGAATATGAGGACTTGCTGCGCGGGGCGGCGTTGCGCGGCAAACGACCGGAGGGGCAGGAATTGGTGACGTCGCTGTCGCGACTGGCCTTCGAACGGCATGGCAATGAGATTCGTGACTGGCGGCCGGATTTAATTGTGCCCACGCCCATGCACTGGTTGCGGCGAACCTGGCGCGGGGCGAACAGCCCGGAAATCGTGGCCGAGGCGGTCGCCACAGCCCTAAAAGTGCCTTACGCACGGTTTGGCCTGCGTCGGCAACGCTTTACCAAACCTCAGGCGGGTTTGCCCCAACGGGAGCGGCGGTCGAATGTGCGGGGCGCATTCCGCGTCAATGCGGGCTACGATTTCCAGGACGCCCGGGTGTTGCTGGTCGATGACATTCTAACGACCGGGGCCACGCTGGGCGAAATGGGGCGCGTGGCGCGCGTGGCTGGAGCCTCGGCGGTGGCTGTGCTCGTGCTGGCACGGGCATCCGGAGATTGGTAGTCACATTCACGTCTGGGCGTCGGTGGCTCGCAAATACTAGAATCGATTCCGATGTCCACCGCCTTCCCCAAGCCCGAACCGCCCCCCGCGAACAAGCCGCGGCCGTTTCGCCGTGCCGTCATCCGCGGGCTCGGCGTAGTGTTGCCGCCGCTGTTGACGATTGTGATCCTGGTCTGGATCTACAACACGGTGAAGTCGTACGTGTTGGCGCCGGTTGAATCGGGCGTCCGCTACAGCGTCGCCTGGGCGATCGAGGACGTGCGGACGGAATTGCCAAATCCGCGCGACACGGTGGAAGCCAACGTCAAGGATTCGGACGACGGCCGGTATGCGCAACTGCCGACGAAGGAATTCATCCCCGAAGAAGTTTACGACGAGGTCGTCGGCAGCGGACGGCGCTTGGGGCTCGATCCGCCGCGCTCCGGCTTCGAGTTCTACCAGGTCTACGTCGAAGTGCGCTACTTGCGCAACTACGTCGTCGTGCCGGTGTTTCTCTGCGTGTTCGTGCTCGTACTGTATTTCTTCGGAAAATTCCTGGCCGCCGGCATTGGCCGCGTGTTTTGGAATCTGTTCGAGCGGCTGATTCTGCAGTTGCCGTTGGTGCGAAACGTCTATTCCTCGGTGAAGCAAGTCACCGACCTGATGTTCAGCGACAACGACATTCAATTCAATCGCGTGGTGGCGATCGAATATCCGCGGAAAGGGGCCTGGTCGCTGGGGTTTGTCACCGGCGAGGGGCTGATGGACATCCGCACCGCGGCCAACGAGCCCATGCTGAACATCATGGTCCCCAGTTCGCCGATGCCGCTCACAGGCTGGACGCTGATTATTCCGCGCAGCGAAGTGATCGACCTCGACATGACGATCGATCAAGCCTGCCAATTCCTGATCAGTTGCGGCGTCGTCGTACCGCAACAGCAAATGGTCGCCCTCTTCGAAAAGCAACGCCCCTTCCCGGGCCTGGGAAATAACGGCGCCAGCCAACCAAACTCGGCTCCCCAGGCGCTCGATGCACGCGAGCCAGACTCCAAATCGGTGCGTGAAGACACTGAAAGCTAAACACTGAAAACTTCAAACTATTCCCGCCTTCCCAGCCCGAACTGATCTCCATTCCGCAACGGCGCTCCGTCCGCAACGTCGATTTCCAGCATCTTCTCGCTTTGCACGGCGCGGCCTGCTTCGTCCGTTAATTGCGTGACAATCAGCTTCGACTTGACGTCGATTACCTGCCCCGTCGAGGGATTCGCGTAATCGCCCTGGATTGAAAACGTCACCCAGCCCGGCTCGTCGCGGAGCGTGATGCTTTCCTTCTGTTTAGGCGGCATCACCGTGTTGTCGAAGACGTGTAACCGCTGATTGTGCGCATCGGTGACCCAGATCTCGGTTTCATCCGGCGTGAGGCCAATCCCGTGTGAAGGGCAGCCGTGCCGTTTGACGGGGCCCTTCTCGAAGCCCTGCACTTCAATGCGATGGAGCTTCTTCCCGGACTTGAGATCGCCGATCTCAAAGCCGAGCAGTTCGTTCAGGTTCACGAAACAGAGTGTTTGCGAGCCATTCACCGTGAACGGGCGGATGCTGTGCGAAAATGGTCCGACGTCGCGCAACACTTCGTGACTCCGGGCGTCGACCACTTTCAGATACGGCGAGCGCAATCCGGCCAGATACACTTCTGTGCCCGCCAGCCCGCAGACGGTGTTATGCGCGCCGGAATGCGGTTCGATCCGTCGCACGACGTCCCCGGTCGCGGCGTCAAGGAAGTTCCAGTGCTCTTTCTCCAGCGACGGGACGTACAAAAACGCGCCGTCCGGGCTGATCGCCAGCCGGTCGCAGCCGCCATCGTATTTGCGTTCCCAGAGCAGCTTTTCCGTCACCAGGTCCAGGCAAAGCACGTGTTGCAGCGTGGTGATGTAGATGCGTTTCGTCGCGGCGCAGGCGCAAATGCCTTTCACGTTGAGGGGCTTGCCGTCGTCGTCGACACCGCCGGTGGGAATGCGTCGCAGGAAGCGATGTCCGTCGTCGATATCGAAGACCAGCAATCCATGGCCGCCGAATTCGAGCAGATCGCGCACGCCAGGCGTGGCGACGTACAGTAAACGGCGAGGTTCCGCCGCACGAGAAGTGGCAACGAGTGCCGTATAGCAGATGATCGCGACGACGACACTCGCCGTGATGCGCAGCGCTGAGCGCATGCGAGTTTCGCAAACACGGGACATATTCCGCCTCGCTGTCAGAAGTGAGTGCTTCGAGCGACTGCGGAAGTTTTACCACGCGCCACGGCGCGGAGCTACCAGCGGGATTGTTGTGAAATCGTGCCGCTTAGGCCGTGGGCCGGCGGCAGTGCTGGTAGGCGAGGATGATTTCGTAGAGGTCGGTGGAGATCGTCACGTCGTCATTGGCGAAGTCGCGCAGCCACGTCCTTTTGCTCTGCACCGCGTCGGACAACAGCGGGAGAATCTCGCCCAAGGGAACCGTAACCTGGTTTTCCCGGTGAGCTTCCGCATGGTGGGTCGGCGGCGATTCCGGCCCGTAATAAACGCGCAATCGAGCTCGCGACATGGACGCTTCCTTCCCTGGGAATACGGCTCGCGTCAGACCGCCGCGCCGCAATGAGCGCAGCGCCCACGGCGGTCGGCCACATTTCGACCTGCGCAAGAGTATCGGCGGAATCACGCGAGAAGATTAATCCGAGGATCGGGACCATGCGGGTCGATTGCGTTGTGGTCGCGTTAACGGCAACGTGCGTTGTCCTGGCAAAATGGGTTGACTTGATGCGCGAAACTAGTCGAATGTCGTCGTGGAGTGGCCCACGCGCTGCTGAGACAAGGGTTGGCGACGCGATCGTATCGCATCGCACTTTTCCACCGGGTGCATCCCGGGGTTTGTCGTGGTTGGTGCTAGGCGGCTTGGTGGTAGTTTCGTTGGCTGGAGAGTTTGGCGGGGCGGGTTTGCCAGAATTGTTCACGCGGTTGGGGTGGGCTGAGGTGGTCGGCGACCAGTTGGAGCAGGGGCTCGGCTCCCTGGTCCCAGAATTTTTCGGTGCCTTTCATGCGGCGGTTGATCCGCTTGATGATCGACTCGACGTGGCTGCTGGTGATGGGCAGGACCCAGCGGCAGTACTCGGGATAATTCATGCGCGAGCGTTGGTTGCCGAGATAGCGCATCGCATCGGCGACGCGTTGTTGGGGAGAGGTCTCGGCGTCGCCTTCGGCAGGCAGTCCGAGTTCAGCTTGTCGTGCGCGCAGTTGTTCCCAAATGCAGTCGACGGCGCCGCTCCACAGCCACTGCGGCCATGGGCGATACGCGGTTCAAACCTCTGATGCGATCACGCCGGCCATCGCCGCCGCGGGGTTCGGGATCAGGCCCTGGCTCGGAGAATCTCGGCCATCCGCGCTGGATCGATCAACGTCTCGGGAAGGTGGGGCGTCGGACCTGCGACATGCATCTCGCTGGTCATCGCCAGCAGACAACCGACCTTGGTCTCGCGCCACCAGGAGTCGGCGGAGCGCGATTCCGCGGCGCGCGGACGCAGTTGAATGCGACCGCCATCGACTTGAATGCACGCCACCGCGGGCGGCGCGGGACCCGGACTTCGTCGCTGAATCGGTAACGGCAATTGCTGAACAGCGAT
>JALHLM010000070.1:0-6304 GCA_022844585.1 Pirellulales bacterium
ACGTTACGGAGGTTATGCTCGCGGGCCCCTTTGATCGTAATATCCGAGGCAGCCATGCTTTATATCGCGCCAGTTCCGGTAGGGCGGGTCCAAGGTGGAATCCGTAATTGTACGGGCATGCCGGGCGGGAGGTAGGTGGTAATGCCAGGGGAGCAACCGCGAAAAGCGCGACAGGGGCGAGAAAAAGGGGGCGAACGTGAGCGAACGCTTCATGCACGATTCTGGCAACTTGCGTTGCACGACGATCTGGATTGTTGTTTCTGGCCAACCGCCGCACCATAATGCTGGGATATGCAGTTGCCTTGAGGAGGTCTCCATGTCGCTGCGTTCTTGGATAGTTGCCGTTCTCCTCGCTTTCGCCACGTACACTCCCCTCGAAGCCGGGCCGTTGCGGTATCGGATCGAGGCGTTGGAGTTGCTGCCGGGTTCGTTTCGCGGCGTGGCGACCGATATCAACGACTTGGGGCAGGTGGTCGGCTATGTCGATGTGGCCGGGAACTCGAACATCGCCAACTCGCGCCCCGTGATCTGGGACCGGAGCACGGAACCGACGCTGCTCTGGGACGAAGGGTTCGTTCCTGGCTTCCACGGCGGCCGGCCGAAGTCGATCAACAATCACGGCGAGATCGTCGGGCAGGCCCAGATCGATTCGTACACCGGGACGCCTTTACCAACCCCCGGCGTGCCGTCGGGGATCGCGTTTCGCTGGGACGCGGAGCAAGGCCTCGCGCCGCTGGCCTCGCCGGCGGAACATCAGTGGTTCAGCGAAGCCGTGGCCATCAACGACCGCGGCCAGGTCGCAGGCAATGTCAGCGGCAATCTCGACGACGCCCCGCACGCGGTCGTCTGGTCCCCCGACGGCTGGGTCAATCTCGTGCCTGGCTGCCAGGAAATCTACTGCCGCGCACGCGACATCAACGACGCCGGGCAAGTCGTTGGCGACGTCGGCACGCAAGGATACGACCATGCTTTTTTTTGGGATCCCGTGCTCGGGCAGTTGCCGATTCATCCTGGTACACTCGCCGCAACCACTGCTTGGGCGATCAACAACGATGGCGTCGCGCTTGCCGCCGGCGGTTTTGGTAGTAACGGCGATCCCGGTGGCACGTACTTCTGGGACCCTGAGTCGTTCCGAGAATACTTGCTTGAACCAGATGGTTCTCCGATCAAGTTTCCACCGACATATATGAACGATGCCGGTGTCGTCATTGGGATTGGCGACCAGAGCGCGTACGTGTGGTCGGTCGACGAAGGCTCGCGAGTTCTTGAAGACGCTATCGTGAATAGCGCTGGCTGGGATCGATTGCTTGTCAAATCGATTAACAATCGAGGACAAATCGTCGGTTCCGCGCTCTACCACAATCAACGGCACGGTTTTGTATTGACTCCCGTCCCGGAACCTGGCGCTGCATGGCTGGCGATCGGAGCTGGATGCAGCACCGTGGCTTGGTTGCGAATTCCCTTTTTGCGAAAGCGGAGACAACGAGTATGAAACGAGTCGCTACACGCAGCCGCCAATTGACTTGCAAATTGACCGTTGAATCACTCGAAGCTCGAACGCTCTTGAGTGTTTCAAACGAACTAGTGGTGGACTCTGATAGGGATGCATTCGGACTCGATCGAGCGAGCCTTGTGACGCATTCAGTGGATGCGGGCGACTACTACGTAGCCGAAGGCCGGCCGATTCCCCTCCAGCGGCGCGACCGCGAACTTGTCGTCAAGCTGCGGCCGGACGCGCGGCAAGCGCTGGACGCTGGAACGCTTTGGGCAGAATATCGGATCGCTCGCCAACTCGATGCCACGACCGCCGTGGTGGTCCCCTTCGCGACCGCCAAAACACCGGAGCAACTCGCCCTCGATGCGTCCCAGGATCTGCTCTGGTCCGCGCCGCTTTTCTTCGACGAAGCATCCATGTCGCGCCTCGAATTAGCGCATTTCAACGTAGCTTAAACAACGACGTAGGAATCGCCGCCTTCTTTGTTGGAACATTTCTTGCAATTCTTAGCGTAGTAATTTTCTAGTAATCCATTGGCTTCAATCGGCTCGCCAGAAACGGTTGGCCTTTCGGAGCCGCCCATCGCACACATGTCGTTGCATGCTGCGACACAAAGTTCGCACAATCACCAAAAACACTAGGCCGACGCCTAACCGGTTTCAGTCCCGGGCAGGCGTCGGCCTTTCTCGTTGGAGCTTGGCGCGAAGCTGGTTTCGCGACTACTTCTTGGCGGCGCCGGTGGTCTTCGTGGCGCGGGCCTTGGTCGACGGCTTGGCCTTCTTGGCAGCCTTCTTCTTCGGCGAGCGCTTGGCGGCAGCCTTGGCAGTGCCCGTGGTCTTCTTCGACTTCGTCGCTTTCTTCGTGGCCATTTCCAAAAATCTCCTCAAGTGACGGCGCCCATGCAATCCATTCGTCCACAACTCCCCTGGGGCGCCGAGCAAGGGGAAGCGTATGCCGTTTGATCTCTCCGCCAACCGCGACGCATCGCGGCCCACGGTCGATCGATTTTCTTCATTTCTCTAACGCGGAAAGTTCGCTCCGCTTCGCCCATCCGCCGCTCGGTCGCAGCTTCGCGAAGCACTCGCTAACCCCCAACCCCCGCATTGAAGCAGGTTTCCCCAATTTGCGTCAAGGCGAGTTTGGAGTTGGCGAGGAGCGTGAGGAGAAAAGGAGTACAGGAGCAGAAGAGAACAGGCGCGGAATCAATGAGCGTGAATGCAGTGCGCCGCATCCGCTCCTTGTCGATGCGCCGATGTAGCGCTCGGCCCCAACAATGCGGGCGTGGCTTGCGCAGCAACGTTTGTCGAAAAACAATCTCCGCTCACCGAACCCGGATCGTCCCCCACGTCGCGACGACGGATACTTCCGCGCCGACGCCGCCGACGGGCACGTCCAGGCAGAGCAGGCCGGGGCCGCTCTCGCCCGCCGCGCCGAGCGAGGAGTAGAGGATGTGCAACGCGTTGCGCAGCGCCTCCAAGTCGTCGGGCGATGCCGTTTGCCAGCCCAGCTTGGCGACGCGGCCGATCACCTCGAAGAAGCGGTACTGGGTCAGTCCTTTGGCCAACTTGCCCCAGTTCGGCCCAAGCGACAGATTGACGCCCCAATCGCTCGTGCTGCGACCGTCGAAGACGGAGGGATCGGTCGTGTTGAACATGATCAACACGACCGGGTTGCCCGAAATTCCAATCCCAAGGCCAGCGCGAAACGAGGAGATGCCAACGTAGCGCGCGGTGCGAAATGTATCCGCACGGACGACGACTCCCTCGGTGTCTTCGAGTCCCGCCAAGATCGCCGTGCCGCCAGCCTTCACGCCGGCGCCGATCCAAATGCGCTGCATTTCCTTCTTGCGCATCTCCTGCATCATCTGCTCGTCGCGGCGACGCAATTCCCCGAACACCGGGATGTGCTCAGGCCGCGGCGGTTCGAAGCCGTTCGGCGAGGCCGAGACCAGCACGCCGCGATAGAATCCGTCATTGTCGTTCGGCCTGCCGGCCGACATGCTCTCGCCATAACTGCCAACGTCGGCGAACATCAGGCTCTTGCCCAGCACCGACTCCAGATAATCGATCACGGCCTTGCCTCGGGCGGCCGCCAGCTTTTGATTGGCCGCCTCCGCCCCCAAGCGACTGGCCAGCCCGGCCGCTTGGACGTACATCAATGGTTCGGCCCGCACGGCCGCGGCGAGCGTGGAAGAGATCCACGTCTTGTGGCTGGCGAGCAACGCGCTACTGCCAGTGGCAAAATTGCAAAGTCGTGCACTCGGTTCGGAAGATGTGGATGGATAGGGGCCTGCTTCGACGTCATTCGCCATGATGCGTGTGGGTAACTTCTGGATGGAATGAGATGAGGAGCAACGGGCACGCGAGAAAAGTGCCCAGCGATGGCCACGACAGTGTAACGCAACGAACTCGCGTTCGCCAAATGGCCGCGCGGATTTTTCAAGTTGAGCTCGCACGACGCGCTTCAGCGGCAAGAAGTCTACAACGACTCATTTCGCGCGCGTGTCGCGAGGCCAGACGCCGGAGTCGGCGTCAACCGGAACAGCATCGCCCGATTCGCGTCCGCGCCGTGTTTGCCGACGGGGCCGGATTCATCGAGGGTTTCCAGCCGGCCATGCGCGGCGAGCGCGTCGCGAGATTTGAACGGAGCGACGATATAGAGCGGCTCGCTGCCGTCGCGGTTCGCGAGGGCCTCCGCGAAATCCGGTTCCTGGTCGTACCGCGCAATCCGCGGTTCCAGGTAATAAGTGATGGCATTGTCCGGCAGGCGGACCATGTAGAGCGGTTCGGCCTGCTCGCCGCGCGCGTTGATCCGTGTCGCCAGTTCCGCCAGTGGTCGATAAGAATCGTGCGCCGGCAAGACGCCCCAAGCGACGCAGGTCATCACGCACCAGACGGTGCCGAAGGCGAATCGGCGTACCCAATCCATACGGCGACGGCGCTCCGCCTCAATCATCAGAGACAGCCCGACGCCCGCGATGACAATGGCCGCGACCATGCCCCCAGTGCCGCGTGGCCCGGCGGCCAGAATCACGCCCGCTGCGATGGACACGCCTACCGCAACGGCGCCCCACAGCCAGGCGGAATGCAATCGCACCGCGGAACGGCGGATCGCCAGGTATTGCGAAAACCCGATCGCTGCCAACACGACGAACGGCGGCAACAACGGAATCGTGTAGTGCTTGGCCTTGAACGCGCTGATGGAAAGTAGCGCCAAGCCCGGCAACACCCAGCAGATGAGCATGCGATAGATCGGCAGCAGGAACGATCCGTCGCGCACCGCGCGAAACAGCGCGAAGCCCGTAAAAGGCGTCCAGGGCAACAGCAGCAACGGAATCAAATAGAGGTACGCGTACCACGGTTCATGGGCTCCCATGTTTCCGCGGAAACGGCCGAAGTGGTGCAGCAGCAGGTTGTCCAACATGGGCGGATATTCCCGCACCGCGAGCGCAAACCAGGGCACAATCAACAGCCCGCAAATCATCCACCCGACGGGACTCAAAAAGAACTTGAAGCCGCGCAGGTCTTGGCTCCATAGCAAGTACAGCCCGCAGGCGCCGAGGATGAAAACAGGACCGATCAACGCCTTGCACAAGAACGACAGCCCCAGCAAAGTGAAGAATAGCCACGGCCACCAACGTTCGGTCGCGCGGCCGGCAGGACTCTCCACGTTCGCCCACGCAAAAGCCAGCATCGCGCCGCAGACCGTGGAGCAGAGATGAATATCGGACTCGGCCAGCCGCGCCTGCATCAGCGTGGCAAACGTCGTGAGCTGAATCAGCCCCGCCAACAGGCCGACTTGTTTTCCCCACCAGCGTGTCACCATCGCGGCGATCATCAGCGCCGTGAGCGCGGCGGAAACGATCGAGGGAAATCGCGCCGCCCATTCCGCGTCGGTTTGAAACAGCGTCAGCGAGCCCGCGATCAACCAGGCGGTGAGCGGCGGCTTGTCCGTGAAGGGTACGCCCGCGATCGTCGGCACGATCCAGTTGCCGTCGCGCAACATTTCCTTGGCCGGCCCGGCGAAGGTGACTTCATGATAGGTCAGCGCGCGAGCGCCGCCAAGATTCATGCCCAGGAGCGTCAAGCCGAACGCGAACAACAGCGCATACTCAAACCAGCGCAAGCGACTCGCGTCCGCCGCGCCGGAAAGCAACCGCAACCGAAAACTCGCGGGCGGCGTCAACGCAGCCCGTTGCGAATGCGAACCGTTCGTTGCCGTCGCGTGCGTTGCAATCGCTGCCATGCTGCTGACCTCCGTGTCCGCAGAGTCGATTAGAATTTTCGGAGCAGCAGTATATGCCCCGGTCGGCCAGCAGGTCGACGGCAGTCGCGATCCATCAATGACGCCCAATACGAGGCATACGAGGAGCGTAAAAAAACGAAGGCCGGCTGGGGACATTGCCCACAGACCGGCCTTCTTGAGCTTCAAAACATGTGGTGGCCGCCTCGCCCGTCCGCACTCGACCTTGCGAGTCGAAAAGCGATACAGCAGCCCGTCGGCTACTCGCTAAGCGAGCCACCTCTGGTAAGGACTACACATAGATAGACCACCTCCTTTCCAACGGGATTTCCCCGCCGGCCCAGCCAGCCAGTCTGGCAGCCCGCAGGCCTCTCGTCCGGCCCAAGCCACGTTCGCCCAGGCCCCAAGTGAACGCTTTCATCCTATGCCCACACCGGCCAAATAGTCAAGAGAAATCAATCGGACCGAATTCTCCACGAATCCTCCTTCCCTGGAGCCGGAAGCGTGAGCGCCCGGAGAGAACCGGAGCAGACGTCGATGCCAATTCCCTCCGGGCGCTCACGCTTC
>JALHLM010000070.1:6314-15901 GCA_022844585.1 Pirellulales bacterium
GGTTTTTATCGGGGCGCGCCCGGGGCGCACCCGCTTCCGGCTCTACTACGTATCGCCCAACTACCGCCGAACCACCGCCGCGGCAATCTCCGATCGGGCGTCAATGCGAATCGCCGCGTCGTGCGGGCAATGCGTCACACACGCCGGTGATTGCCCCGGCAACGTGCTGCACAGGTCGCATACCACGGCCCTAGACAATTCCTTTTCTTTTTCCTTCTCCGCCTCATGGGCCGCGTCGGCCGTCTTGGGCTTTTCCCAATCAAACAGGCCATGCATCTGGATCGAGCCGTACGGACACTGCTCCGCGCAGAGCGAACAACCAATGCACCAATCGCGGATCACGATCTGCCCATTGTCGCCACGATTGATCGCGCCGACCGGACAGCCAATCATGCAGACTGGATCGAGACACTCGCGACACGTCAAAGGAACGAGAAAACGTCCGAAACGCGGCCCGTCGAGATACAGCCGCGTGCGCCCGTCGGCATGCGTGTTAATGCAGGCCTGCACGCAATCGCCGCAACGCGTACAGCGATCGAGGTCGATCAGCATCAACTTCTGGCCTTGGAACAGCCCGAGCTCTTCGTACCGCGGCGAAGATTGCACCGGCGCCCGGGCTTCGCCTGGCGCCGCCGCGACACGCTCGCTGGTGTCCTTCGTTCGCTCCGCGACGACTTGCTGCACCCGCGCCTGCAGCGCCGGCGTTTTCTGCGCGAGCGCGTGAAACGCCTTGGCGTCGATCTTCACCAGCTCGACCCGCGGCGGTGCGATGCCAGCGGGACCCTTCGCCTCCTTCTGGCCACTGTCCGGATGATCAAAGGCCACGCAGGTCGCGCTCCGCGACTCGCCCGACATGACGCCCATCTCGCCCAGGAAATCGCCTCGCGTGAGATAGGCCAACGTGCGGCGCGGACCAGGAGCCGAGGGCCGCGCGGCAATCGTGCCGGGAAATACGGCCGCAATGAGAGCGCGGTTGAACCGCCTGAGGTCGACCTCCGGCCAGGCCTTCGGGTCCTCATCGAGCTGCGCCGCAAGCGCCGTCAACGCCTCGCTGGAAACCGCCTTCAAAATATCCGGCAACTTCTTGCCGAACGCGGCGGGGAGCGTGGACAACTTGATCAACGCATTCAGCGCCGAGGCAACGTCCGGCGCCGCTTCGCCCGACTGCTTGTACGCCGCGGGAAGTAGTTTCACCACCTTGCCGACGGCACTCTCGGGCGCCGCTTCGGCCGCGAGTTGCTCCACGACTTGCTTACAAACCGCCGGCGTCAATTCATCCGCGCGAATGAGCGCCGAAACGTTTTTCAGCACCTTGACCAATCCACTGCGGACGACGTAGATGCAATCCGACGGCTCGTGTTCGTCAAAGACAATCTCGCCCGGCTGGAAGTTAATCAGCTCGACCTGCTGGCACAGCTCCGCGAATTGCGCATCCGACAGGTATTCAAACAGCGACAACCGTCGCAAATGCCCAGCCAGCACGCGGTCCCGGTAAATCGCGTCCATCCGCGACTTGTACCCTTCGTCGCGTTGCATCTGATCGAGCACGTCCCGCGTGAACTCCAGCAGATACCAATCCCGCGTCACGGACACCGTCGCCGACCGCGGGCTGCGCGTCAGGCAGCTCATCTCGCCAAACAAATCCCCTTCCTGCATCGCGGCGCGGAGCGCGCTACTGTCGATGTCGCTGGGCCCGTCGATGGGGATCATCCGCGGCCCCTCATCCCGGACGAGCGAAGCCGCGCCAAACAGCGCCCGTGTCAGCTTGCCCCACCAACCGCTCGGCGGCGCCACGGCCGCCGCCTGGCCGATCGACAAACTTGCCAGCGCCGCCACACGATCATTCACCCCAGCCTTCTCCGCGGGCCGAGCCGAGCGCTGCTCCAGCGATTGCACCTCCCGCTCCAACCAGGCGAGCCGCGGAGCATTGGGCTGCGCCGTTGCATCCTCCAGTTGAGCGCGCCGCAAACCAAGCAAATCTTCCGTCGTCAGGATGTAAAAGGCCGTGTAGCCCGCCTCGCCCTGACGGCAGATAGTCGCCTCGTCAGGATCGACGGCGCTGAATTTCCGCAGAACGATGGAATCCGCCTTCGCCCCAAAATTCGGCCGCCGCTTCATCTGCGCAAAGATCTGCAACTTCTCCAACTGCGCAGCAGAAAGCTCCTCATCGCCAGCACGCGCGGAAAGTTTACTTTCAAGTTCAGCAGTGGACATGGCAAAGCGTAGTGCGGGTATTCAGGGCAAGGCAAGTTTGAAGTTTTCAGTGTTCAGTTTTCAGTGAACACTGCGAGTCCAAAAACTGAAAACTGAACACTGAAAACTTCAAACTTCCACCGTGGCTCCCTAACTCGCCTGCGAATACTCAGAATCCGCCCCCTCGTTGGCCTCATCGCAATCCGCCAACGGCCGCCGCTCCTCCGCCACCACGAACAACGGCCGGCCCTGCGATTCCCGGTAGATGCGGGCGATATATTCCCCCACGACGCCGAGCGAGACAAGTTGCACGCCGGCCAGCATGGCGATGCCGGCCGCGACGAGGCCCAGGGTCGAGACGCCGCCAGCGAAGGCCGCGTCCAGGAACACGCCCAGCGTGATACCGCCGGACAGAAGCAGCGCCGCCATGCCGCAAAGGCTGATCCAACGCAACGGGGCGTCGCTTAACGCACACAACGCGTCGAAGGCCAAAGCCAGCCGCTTGGTGAAGCCGTATTTCGTTTCGCCGCCCAGCCGCGCGTCGCGATCGTACAGTACGCCGGTCTGGCGGAAGCCGACCCAGCTCAACATGCCGCGCACAAAGCGGCAACGCTCCGGCAGCTTGTTGAACGCGTCGACCACGGCGCGATCCAGCAGACGAAAATCGCCCGTGTCGATCGGCACGTCGACGTCGGAGACGCGCTTCAGCAAACGATAAAACAAGTGACTAGTGAACCGCGTGAACGCGGTTTCGCCGTCCCGCGCGCTGCGCTGCGCGTACACGACGTCGAACCCCGCGCGCCACTGCGCGAACATTGCTGGAATCAACTCCGGCGGGTCCTGGCAATCGGCGTCGATCAGCACGACGGTCTGCCCGCGCGCCGCGAGCAATCCGCAAGTCGTGGCGGCCTCGTGGCCGAAGTTGCGGCTGAAGCGATGGTATCCAACGCGGGCGTCGCGCTCGGCCAGGCGGCGCATGATCTCCGCCGAGCGATCGCGGCTGCCGTCGTCCACGAGAATGATCTCGTACTCGTCGGTCAGCCCGCCGAGTGCGCGGTGCAGTCGCTCGACCAACTCTGGCAAGCACGCTTCTTCATTGAACACCGGCGCGACAACCGAAATCAGCGGCCGCGACGCATCGCGCCGCCGCTCATCCGGGAGCGCCTGCTTGGCTGTTGCGAACTGCATGAGGGTGCGCGTCCTTTCCCCCACCGGCGCTGGTGTCGAAAACTCAGGTGCGGCAACCACGAGCGCGCCGTCGGGCGGCTATTTCACGTCGTGGGAATGTAGCGAAACCGCCACTTTTGGGAAAGACGAGTTCAAACCACGAAACTCGCGCCATTAGAGCCAGAAGCGTCAGCGCCTGGAGCGCACCAAGATCGGCGTCGTTCTCAATTGGCTCCAGGCGCTAACGCTTCTGGCTCCAATCGAATTTGCTCGAATGGATCGCCCTACTTATTGATCACCACCGTAAAGTAACTCTTCACGACGCGATCAAAGTAATCCGGCCGCATTTCCAGCGGCAGCCCGTTGTAAGCGCAGTGGTTGCGAATCTGGCCCAGCAGGTCGCGTGGGTGGCAGCGGCGCATCGGGCGATTGGCCGCCCGGTAGTGCGTCTCCAGCAGGTAGTTCACCACGTTTTCACGATATTCGCACTCAAACATTTTCGAGTAAATCTTGAACAGATCGTGGTACTCTTCCAAGCTCGGGTTGCCGATTTCGATCTTGTACGGGATGCGCCGCAGGAACGCCTCGTCGACCAGGTCGGCCGGCTCCAGGTTGGTCGAGAAGATGATCAACTGCTCGAACGGCACCTGGATCTTCTTACCAGTGGAGAGCGTCAGGAAGTCGTGCCGGTTTTCCAACGGGACGATCCAGCGATTGAGTAACTCCGCCGGTTCGATCCGCTGGCGGCCAAAGTCGTCCACCAGCAAACAGCCGCAGTTGCTTTTCATTTGCAGCGGCGCTTCGCTGACGTTGCTGCGCGGATCGTGGCGGATCTCCAACGTGTCCATCGTCATTTCACCGCCGACCACGACCGTCGGCCGGCGAATCCGCACCCAACGGCGATCGAACTCCGCCGACTTCAGCAGGCTGTGTTCTTTTTCTTCAACCGGTTCATGGTAGGCCGCGTCGTAAACCTTGATGATCTGGCCGTCCTCAATCACCGCGTGCGGCACCCAAATCTGTTGGCCGAAGCACATCGTGATCCGCTTGGCGAGTGTCGACTTACCATTGCCGGGCGCCCCATAGAGAAACATGCCGGCGCCGGAGTTGATCGCCGGCCCCAGGCTCTCGAACATGTTCTGATCGACCGAGATGCCTTCGAACGCCTTTTGCAACTGATCCCGTTGCGGGCTTTCGGCGCGAATCGTCTGGGCTTCGACCGAGAGCACGTAGTCCATCAACGGGACCGGCGCGGGTCCGACGTAAGCGCAGGCTTCCGAGAAACTCTGCGCGCGTTCGCGGCCTTGTTCGGTGAGCGTGTAGTTGTAATCGCTCAGCGGCGCTGATCCTGTGTGGACGAGGATTTGCCGCGAACGCAGGGATTGATAAACGCCTTCCAGCGCACCGAAAGGCAAACAAATCTGCTTGGAGATCCCGCGCCCGCTCGCGGACCCGACCACGAGCAGAAACTTGCAGACCAACGCCTCGACAAACGTGATGCTGAGTCCGGTGTCCTCAATGGACCGCGGTTCTGCCGGATGAAAGTTCTCATCCGACAAAATCGAACTCAGAAACTCGGCGGAAAACCCGCTCGTCTCCGTGGCGGTAGTCATCGGGAGCAGCCTTCACAAAGCAAAAAAACAGCCAGCCCAGCCAGCGCGGCGCGCAGCAACGGCTAAACAACTCTAGCCCGCGGTTCTAACTCGTCCGCGGAGCGGAGGAGCCCGCGAAACACGCGAAACACGCAAAAAAATGAGGAGAATACGGTCGCCGGAATACGCGGAATGATGCGGACGGGTTTCAAATACTCCCATTTTACGTGTGTTTACGTGTATTCCGTGGACTTAACCTTCCTCCTCCTTTTGCGTGTTTCGCGTGTTTCGCGGGCTAACTCCCCCAGTAATAAGCTAGTCTTTAGATAGACATTTCTATTGCGCCCTCCTTTGCGGCCTGTTGGCCGCCGATTTTGGCCCATGTTCGTGGTCCACGCGAGCTATTGTTGGAGTGCGGTGGAGTGCCGCCCCGTCGCGTTTCGGTCCGGCCACAGCCAAGGACGCTTGTTTCAGAGGAATCGCCAAGATGGTTGCAGCGCCGTCACAGACCTGGGAGCCGGTCGAAGCGAATTGCGATTTGGGCATGTTGCACCTCTGCCCCGACGGCAGCGTCGGCATTGGGGATCAGAAGTTCCGCCCCGAGGAAGCCGTCCAAGTCCATGGCACGCCCTGGGCCGTGACGAAACCGTGCGGGCTCGGAGCGGTGCTGCGGATTGTCCGGGAGGACGGCGCGGTCTCGGCCTATCGCTTCGTGGACGGCGCCTGGTTCCAACTCCATTGGTGGCTGCAGCTCGGCAAGCGCTGCCGCTTCGGCGGACTGCAACTGCGTGGTGACGGCCAGGTGAAACTCCTCGGGCCGCTGCGCGCCGATTCCGCCGGCATCTTCCCGTCGATTCATCGCATGCTGCGCGATGAAACCAAAACCGATCGCCCCGGCGAACGCGTCCGCGTCGCCACCGGTCAAGGCGAAGCCGCGACGTTCGCCTTCCTCGCCGGCACCTGGTACGAGCTCACCGGCCTGCTCGAAAAAAACCACGCCCAACTCGTCCGCGCCCGCTACACCGGCCAAACGCGACTACAGTTCGCGCTCGCCATCGCCCTCGTCGTCGCCGTAGCCTGGTTCGCAGTGGAGAATCTGAAGCTGTGGCCGTGAGGAAGTAGGTGGAGTAGGTAGCAGGTGAAGTAGTAAGTAGTGGAAGTTGCCGGCAGCTTCCCCCTACTACACCTACTGACTACTTCACTTACTCCACCTACTTTCCTTCATTCCGCCGGCAGCGCATGCCCCAGCTTATCGCGCTTGGTCGCCATGTATCGCGCATTGTGTTCATGAATCGGCGGCATGATCGGCACCTGATCGACCACTTCCAGGTCGAAGCCGCCGTAGATGAAGGCGTCGGTTTTCTTCGGGTTGTTCGTCAGCAGCCGCACCTTGCGCAGTCCGAGGTCCTTCAGCAATTGGATGCCGACGCCGTAGTCGCGGGGATCGGCTTTATATCCCAGCGCCAGGTTGGCTTCGACAGTATCGAGCCCTTGGTCCTGCAGCGCGTAGGCTTTGACCTTCTCGATCAAGCCGATGCCGCGCCCTTCTTGCGGCAAGTAAACAAGGACTCCGGCGCCGGCCTCGCCAATCCGTTCCAGCGCCAATTGCAGTTGATCGCCGCAATCGCAGCGCAGCGAACCCAACAAGTCGCCGGTGAAACAGGACGAATGCAATCGCACGAGCGGCGCCTCGACTTTCGTGAGATCCCCCATCACCAACACGATCGGCTCTTGCGCTTCATGCTTCACGCCATACGCGATGAGCCGGAATTTTCCATACCGCGTCGGCAGGTCGGCCTCCGCCTGGCGGAAGACCAGCTTCTCACGAATCCGTCGATAGCGAATCAACTCCTCGATCGACGTGATTTGCAGCCCGAACTTCTCCGCGATCGCAAACAACTGATCACGATTCGCGCGATTGCCCTGCTCGTCCAAGATCTCGCACAACACGCCGGCCGGCGTCATGCCCGTAAGGCGCACCAGGTCGACAGTCGCCTCGGTGTGCCCAGCGCGGCGCAGCACGCCCCCTTCTTTGGCCCGCAACGGATACAGATGCCCCGGGCGCACAAAGTCGGTCGGTTTGCTCGTCGGATCGACGATCGCCTGAATCGTCCGCGCACGTTCCTGCGCTTCGATGCCTGTCCGCACGCTACGGTGATCGACCGGAATCGTGTACGGCGTCCCCGTCGGGCTGGTGTTCACATCGACGATCGGGTCCAGCCGGAGCCGTTCGCAGATATCCGGCAACACCGGCATGCAGACCTGTCCGCGGCCGTGCGTGATCATGAAGTTGACGATCTCGGGCGTAATCTTCTCCGCCGCGCAGATAAAGTCCCCTTCGTTCTCGCGGTCCTCGTCGTCCACGACAATGACCACCTCGCCCCGGCCCATCGCAGCCACGGCTTCATCGATACTGGAAAAACGGTGCGGCACTTCAATCGCTCCGAGGGTCAATCCCCGCCGGCAGGCGGCGTACGGTATTATAGCGGTAGGCCACACCCGCCCGTACCCATCCGCACCGCTCATGCTCGACCGCCCCGAATACATCGAACAGGCCTATTTCTACCGCATGCTGCGGGAACGCATGCAGCAAAACCTGGCCACCCAGGACCTGCTCGGCTCGATCCGCGAAGAAGTGCTGGCGACCACCAAGCTGCCGATGGCGCTCGACTTCCTCCAGGCCGAACTGCGACACCTGGGCGTCCTCGGCCCGGCCTTCGCGCGGCTGAAACACTACTTCACCGCGTTCCAGACGTTCCTGGTCGAAGAATCCGAAAACGAACGCGGCCGCTTCGATTTCCGCACCGCGCTCGAAATCCTGGAGCGCGAAGCCCTCTACCGCGCCGAAACCGCCACGCCGCAGGGCGTGTTCCTGTTCCAATTCGAAACCCTCTGTCGCAACCGCCTCGGCTACGACAAAGGCCTGGCCGCGATCGCCGACGACCCGATTTTCAACGCCGATTGGAAAGAATGGATCCTCACCGTCCGGCGCCAAGTCGGCATCGTCGATTTCGCCGACCTGATCTACGTCCGCAGCGATCTCTACGTGCAAAACCTGGCCAAGAAGCAGGACTTCACCAACCCCGAAGACGAACGCCCCGTTCTGTTCGGTGAAGCCGAAGGCCGCATCGCCCTGGCCAACCGCCGCAAAGACCCGCTGCTACTGTTCTCCGCGCTCCAACGCCAACTCGGCTACCCCAGCGTCCCGCGCCCGAAGCCGGTGGACGACGTCAAAGAAAAGACAGAACAACTCTCCCGCCGCGTGGAACGCATGGAAGGCCGCTTGAAGCTGCTGGAAGAAGAGCAGCGCGGGGGAATTGATCTTACGAAGCTGTACGCGAAGCCGGCCGATGATTCGCCCGCGGAATGAGCCGCCGATTTCCTCGCGTGCTGGCCCTCGCAACGTGGGAGACGTCGTGCTGTACAATCGTGGCGCCGCGGCACGAATCCGCGCGTCTTCATTGATTTACCGTTCCAGCGGGCAAGGTGGCGATGAGCGAGGCGGACTTTGAGAATCGGACCGTATTAGTCACTGGCGGGTCGCGCGGCATCGGGCGGGCTTGTTGCCAGCGTTTGGCCAGTGCCGGTGCGCGGGTGGCGATCAATTTCCGCTCGCGTGAACAGGATGCCCTGGAAACCGCCCGGCTGGTCGAGGCCGCCGGCGCGCAAGCGATGATCGTGCCAGCCGACGTCGCCGATCCGCAATCGGTTGCTGTCATGGTCGCCAAGGTGAACGACCGCTTCGGCCCGATCGACATGCTGGTGAACAACGCCGGCATTTTCGAGTATGTCACGCCCGACACGACAACCCTTGATCACTGGAAACGCACGATCGACGTCAACCTGACCGGGCTCTACATCGTCACGTGGGCCGTGAAAGATCAAATGGCCGAGCGGCGGTTCGGCCGGATCGTCAACATGTCGTCGATCTCCGCCCTGCGGTCACGGCCGTATGGAATCGCCTACTCCGCCAGCAAGGCGGGAGTGATCGCCTTTACCAAGAGCGCGTCCGAGGCGTTGATCCCCTTCAATATCCGCATGAACGCGGTCGCGCCCGGTCTGGTGGAAACCGAGATCATCGACGACGTCGACCAGCCGACGATCGATCGAATCGTCGAGCAAACTCCGATGAAAAGGATCGGCCAGGCCGAGGAAATCGCCGACGTCGTTCACTTCCTCCTCTCCGAAGCATCGCGCTTCATGCTGGGGCAAACGGTGGTCGCCTGCGGGGGGCGGGTGATGCTGCCGTAGAACACCGTCAAGTGCCACGATGACATGGAGTACTCCTTGAGCCGCACGCAGCAGGGATCATTTCCGGCTACCCCAGCGTCCCGCGCCCGAAACCGGTCGACGACGTCAATGAAAAGACCGAACAACTCTCCCGCCGCGTGTAACGCATGGAAGGGCGACTGAAGTTGCGTGAGGAAGAGCAGCGCGGGGGAATCGATATTACGAAGCTGTACGCATAGACAACGGATTTTTCGGACGACAGCCAGGACACTTAACACTCATTGTGAGGACCCATGATGCAAGTTGATTTGCGGAAGGACGCGGCGGAAATAAGGGCGATGCTCGTCGAGGGCGTGCGAAAGTACGCCGAGAAGCACGTCCATCCCAAAGCGAAGGCGAAATTCG
>JALHLM010000071.1 GCA_022844585.1 Pirellulales bacterium
GGCTTCCAACAAGGCGTGCCGGTCAGCGTGAACGGCAAGAAACTCAACCCGATCGAGCTCGTCCTGGAGTTGAACAAGATCGGCGGCCGGAACGGCATCGGTCGGATCGATATGGTCGAAAACCGCTTCGTCGGCATGAAGAGCCGCGGCGTCTACGAAGCGCCGGGCATGACGATTCTGTACGACGCCCACCGCTACATCGAGCAACTCACCGTCGACCGCGACCTGATGCATTTGCGCGATCGCCTCGCGCCGGAAGTCGCTGAGATGGTCTACTACGGCTTCTGGTACCACGCCAAACTCGACGCCCTGCTGGCCTTCATCCGCCAGGCGCAAACGCCCGTCACCGGCGAAGTGACGCTCGGCCTCTACAAGGGCAACATCTCCGTCGCCAGCCGCCAAAGCCCAAACAACCTCTACGACGAAGGCATCGCCAGCATGGAAGGCGGCGGCAGCTACAACCAGACGGATGCGGAAGGATTCCTCCGCATCCAAGGCCTGCCGGGCAGAGTGCAGGGACGGGTGACGCCGCGGAGTTGGTGAACGGCCGCGAGAGATTCTCAACTTAAGTCGATTGCCGCCACCTTCTAAGTTTGCCCGATACGAAAGGCGCTGCCACGGCTCCCACGACGAATAGCACAACGAGTTGTCCGGTCATGCTGTGGGGTGCGCGATTGAGGAATGCGCCGACGATTGCCGCACCGCCCAAGAACGCCAAAACACCGGCGTATGCCGCCATTGTGCGCCTGGACCGCCCGGACTCGCAGCTAAACACATCTGTCAATGGCCGCACCCAGGCCAACAAAAACATGCCAGCAAGCAGCGCGATGTTGTCGCGCGCCTGGCTGATCGCCACGAGCAACCAACCGGCGCCACCAAGCCAGCCACACCAGCGAGCGGAGCTGAGCTCATCGGGCGTGAGCACACTTCGACCCACGCGATCAAATCGGAGCGCCAGGAGACCTAGTGCGCGCCGCGTGTAAAAAGCCCAGACCGTGGCGCCAACAAGCCCTGCCATAACCGCTGGAGCCATCACGCAGCCGAGGAAAAACAGGATAATCAGCGGCGGAACGATCAAGGCGGACAACGGGATGCGAAACCACGCGGGTAACCGACGTAACCAATGGTAGGTTCCGAGAACTTCGCGCGCGACGGCGATCTGCCTCATCATCGCGTACACCAGCCCCTGGCGCGCCCATTCGTAGTCCGGTTTGAGGCGCAGGGCTTCGAGAAAACACTTTCGGGCATCTTTTGGGCGATGCGCGTTATACATCACCCAGCCACGGCACGCGTGGCCAAACGGATCATTCGGATTCGTTTCGAGCGCGAGCGAGCTTTCGGCAAGTCCCTCGTGCGATCTCCCCAATAGCGACAGTGCAAGCGCTCGCGCGCTGTGGCAACTGTCGCTATTGGGACCGACCTCGAGGCCCTGCTCGGCCGCGGCCAGCGCAGGCTCATACTCTCCGCGGCGGATGTGGATGAGCGACAGCGCGAAGTAATGATCCGCATCTTCTGGGTCCAGCCGTAGGGCTTCGTCGATCGCAACCTTTGCTTCGCCGTAGCGGAAACGCTCCTTGAGTATCCTCGCCAACAGGCAGTACGGCCTGGCCCATTCGGGCGAGGAAGCAATGGCCGCACGCGCACGCTCCGTGGCGTCCTCCAGCCGATCGAGTCTCCATAGGCACGCCGCGGCCAGATAGTGTCCGTCCGCGGCATCTGGATGCTCGGCGTGATAGCCCGTCAACTCTTCGAGCGCTAGCTCGAAGCGGTGTTGCACGTAGAGCGCTTGTGCTCTGGCGTAGCGAACATTTTGCATGGGACGCCGCTCAATCAGCGCGGGAATGCGACGAAGATCATTTTTTTGGCGTCCACTGCATCAGGCCGTTGGCGACGAAGCCGGAGGCCAGGATCCCGAGCATGTAAATTCGGCTGAGTTGTTGGCCCCAGGCGATCCACCAGGCGTCGCTAAAGACTGCCATAAACGCCCCGCTCGCCGCAGCGACCAGGAGAAGCGTATAACCGGCCATGATCAGCCGCGGTTGACCCTGATCGCAACGGAAGACCGCTGACAGCGGCATGACGAGGGTGAGCGCGTAAAGGCTCCCCAGAATCATATCGATGGGACCGATCGTCAGCGCGGCGGCGAAGAGGCCGATCGCGGTCAAGACGCACACGGCAAAGAGATTTGCCGCGATCCGTTCGTCGCGGGAGAGCGCGTAGCGGCCAAAGCGGTGGAAACGCAACGACAGTTGGAACATCGGTTGCGCAACCCACGTGAACCAGGCAAAGAGAATGTAAGCGATCTGAAAAACGAAGACCCAAGGGGCCAGTGCGGGCGCGGCGTCGGCCAGCTTGCGGGAATAGTTGTAAACAAGGAACAGTCCTATGATGACGCCCCATTGCACTTGGCTGGGGAGCTTCGCCATCCAGAGCAAGTAGCGTAGAAAAAGGCGATAGAACAAGTGCCGCGCCATGAGCGCCTGGATCATTCCTTGCCGGGCGTATTCCAGCGAAGGGTCGAGCCGGAGCGCCTCGCGGAAGTGTTCCAGCGCCTTGTCGATCTCCCGCGTTTCCAGATACGCCCAACCGCGGTTGGCGTGCGTCCAGGCGTTGTCCGGATCGCGGCGCAGGGCCGTTTCAATCTGTTCGGCCGCCTGGTCCGTGCGATTCAGCTTCACGAGCGCCATGGAGCGGAGATTGCTCGCGCTTTCATGTTCGGGGTCGAGCGCCAGCGCCTGCTCCGCTGCTTCGAGCGCCGCGATCCACTTTCGCTGCCTCAACGCGATGAACGACTGATGCGCGAAGTAGACTGGAACCTGGGGATCGAGGCGGACGGCTTCCTCGATCGCGCTGCTGGCCGGGTCGAGACGGTTCCGACCGGTCATCACGACGGAGAACACATAATGTGGATAGCTGGCGTCCGGCGCGGCGGCCACCGCTTGCTGGGCGTGCTCGGTGGCTTCCTCATATTGCTCCAACTCACCCAGGCAAAGCGCCTTCAGGCAGTGCGCCTCGACATCGTCCGGCATCTCGGTCAGATGCAACGAGAGTTCGCCGATCGCCTGTTGGTAACGGGATTGCGAGTGGAGTACGCGTGCGCGGGCCAGCCTCGGTGCATTCATAGTAGTCGCAGGTATTTTAAAATGTCGTCGTAAACGCCGTTTTCGTTCGCGTAGATTGCATGGTTCTTGGCCGTCGCGAACCACTCCTTGGTTGACGGCTTCACCTGACCCAGCGCGCCGGTCAAATCACCCGTCGAAAGCGGTTGCGGGACGCCTGTCTTGATGGCCGCACGCAACTTTTGTTCGACGGCGAAGTCGAGCATTCCCTTCAAGTCGGCGCCGGAATAGCCATCCGTCTTCTTCGCCACGTGGGCGTAATCGATTTCGCTCACTGGCTTGCCACGGCAAAGGATGCGCAACACCGACTCGCGAGCCGCGTGATCCGGAGGCGGAACGAACAGAATGCGGTCGAAGCGTCCGGGGCGGCGAAAGGCGGGATCGAGATGCCAGGGGGAATTGGTGGCGGCGAGAATCAACACGCCATCGTTGGAATACTTCACCCCGTCGAGTTCGTTCAGGAACTGGTTAATCACGTGCCTCCCCGCGCCGTGGACCATGTCGGTGCGCTTCGCGCCGAGGGCATCGACCTCGTCAAAGAAGAGCACGCACGGTCTGTTGCGACGGGCGCTATCGAAGATGCCGTGTAGATTGCGCTCGCTGTTGCCGATCCACATGTCGAGCACTTCGTTGATGCCGATCGCCATGAAGCCGGCGTTGATCTCCCCGGCGGTGGCGCGGGCCAAGTGCGTTTTACCGCAGCCAGGAGGGCCGTAGAGGAGAATGCCGCCGCCAATCGCTTTGCCGTACGCCTGGTAAAGCTCTGGGTGTTGCAAGGGGTAGATAATCTTGAGGCGGATTTCTTCCTTGAGCGCCTCCATGCCGCCCACGTCGGCGAAGCCGATCGTGGGGCGCTCGATTTCGGCGACTCCCTCGCCGCTCGGCGTCCAGCTGGCGCGGAGCTTTCCTTCCTGCACCTCGTCCTCGTCGTCCGTGGCGCCGATGCCGAGACGTTCGGCAAGTTCCTTGTCCTCGAGGCTGGCGTCCGCCTCGATCGCCGACTTGTATTGCGCCACGGCGTGCCGCACGTCCCCGGTGCGGAGGAGCAGTCGCGCGTGCAGCAGGAGCGCCGGCGGCGGCGCCTCCCGCTGTTTGACGAGGTCTTCGACAATCACGAGCGCGGCGCTGTTCTTCGATTGCTGGTAAAACGCCCTGGCCAGGCCTAGCTTTGCTCGCAGCTCTTGAGGCGCCCGGGCGAGCGCCTCGCGATAGACTTGCTCCGCCTCCTCGGGGCGCGCGGCCGAAAGTAGCGATTCCGCTAAATGGAGGCGTAAGGGAATGTTGTCCGGCGAGGCCGCGAGGGCCTCGCGCAAGTATTGAAAGGCATCACCAGACGTGGACATCAAGCGCCTGCGATATGTGTGGCAAAGACTCAGTATTTCGTAAGGAGCATCCATTCTAACCGGAATACGCACCCCGCAAATCCTCCGGCGATGAGATATCTGAAACGGCCGATATTGGCCGAAATCCGCTGTCGGCGGCCAATTCGATCGCCGTCGCTGGTGGTGGCTTTCGCCTCGTGTTACGATGAATTTGCCCGCCCAGAGAACACGCCCAATCGAGCGTGTCGCGGGCCGGATTGACTCCTCTATCGCATTCCATCGTGCGCCATGCCAGTCCCGGAGCAACTCGGTCCTTATGTCATCGGCCGCCGGCTGGGGCGCGGCGGGATGGGGACGGTGTATGCCGCGGTCAACCAGCAGGACCAGCAGCCGGCAGCCGTGAAGGTGCTCGCCGCAGCGCTTTCGCAGGACGACGGCTTTCGGGATCGCTTTGAGGCCGAGGTCGAATCGCTGCGCAAGCTGAGGCATCCGCATATTGTCCGGCTGTACGGCTTCGGCGAGCAGGACGGTTTGCTGTTTTACGCGATGGAATTGGTCGAAGGCCGTAGCCTGGAAGAGGAACTGGCGGGCGGACGCCGTTTCGATTGGCGCGATGTGACCTATATCGCCATCCAGACCTGTCGGGCGTTGCGGCATGCCCATGATCGCGGAATCATCCACCGCGATATCAAGCCGGCGAACTTGATGCTCAACAAAGCGGAGGAAGTGAAGCTCTCCGATTTCGGCATCGCCAAGTTGTTCGGCGCTTCGGGCATGACAATCGAAGGGGGCATCATCGGCACCGCCGAGTTCATGGCACCGGAACAGGCGGACGGCCGCGCGGCGACCGAGCGAACCGATCTCTACAGCCTTGGCGGCGTGATGTACGCACTATTGGCGCGGCGGCCGCCATTTCGCGCACGCACGTTGCCGGAGATGCTGCAACTCCAGCGCTTCGCCGAGCCGGATCCCGTGCGACGCTACGCGCCCGACACGCCGCCGGAACTGGAAAAGATCATCGCTCAGTTGCTCGCCAAGGAACCGGAAAAACGTCTGGCCAACGCGGCGGTGGTGATTCGGCGCTTGGAAGGCATGCTCGAAGATCTGGCAGACGCCGAGGAACGCGCGCCGCAGATCCCGCGGGCAATCGCGGAAGTCGATATCGCTAACGCGGCCACGCTTGCGGCCCCTGAAAATGGGCAAGGCGGTCCCAATACGTCCCAAACAATGGAGTTTTTGCCGGGAGCGCCCTCGGCCGACGCGGACCAATCGTCCGGCACGCGCGTCGCGGTTACCGCGGCTGACGTCCATGTCGCGGTGCGCGCGGTCGACGACGCCTTTGAGCTTGCGCCGACGATCATGCGGCAAACGACGCGCGTCTTCAAGACGGTCGAGGAGGCTGATCAGGAAGACGCCGAACGCGACGAGGAATCGACGCACGCCGTGGCCTGGCAAACTGCGGCGCTGGCAGCCACGTTGCTGAGTCTCGGACTGTTGATCTGGTGGCTGTTGCAGCCGCCCGATGCAGCGTCGTTGATGGCCCGCGTGGAAGCGGCGTCGGGCAGCACCCAGGGACTCGCATCAGTGGAAGAGGACATCGACCAGCTCCTCTCCAGTCAGGACTTTCATTTGGACCTCTCGGATCGCGCGCGATTGCAGCGTTATCAAGAGGAAATCGCCATCGAAAAGCTCGAACGGCAATTCGAACGCGAAGCGCGCCGCGTCGGCAGCGCGAAGAAATTAACGCCGATCGAACGCGCCTACGTCGATGCGGTGCGCGCTTTGCGCCAAGACGAAGCGGCCGGCGCCGACAAACTCGACGCCTTAATCAAGTTGTTCGGCACGTCGCCAGAGAGCGGCACTACGACGCAGCGGATCCTCGAGTTGGCCAGGCGGCAACGATTCAATGCCCGCATGGCGGTCACCGAAACGATGACCGACGACTTGCGGTACATTGAGTCGCGCCTCAGCATCGCCGCGGACCTGCGGGGCGAGGATCCCGAAGCTGCGCGGGACATCTACGCCGGCATCCTCGAACTCTATGCCGACAAACCGTGGGCGGCGGAGACGGTACGAGATGTGAACGAATTGATGGCCAGTCTGCCGCCGAAGCCCATCGAGGACGAAGCGGGGAGCGCTACGGCCGCGACCGAGCCGTCTTCCGCGTCCGACGCCGCAACGGAATCCACCGAGCCATGAGCTTTCCCACAACGCGTTTGCGCCGACTGCGTTATTTACCGCAAATGCGCGCGCTGACGCGCCACGTTCAGTTGTCGCCAAGTCAACTGATCCTGCCATTGTTTGTGCGGGACGGCGACGGGCCGCGGCAAGAGATTTCCTCCATGCCGGGGCAGTATCAGCTCACGCTCGCCGACCTGGTACAGGAGGCCGACGCAGCGCGGCGCCTGGGGCTGGGCGGAGTGATCCTGTTTGGCATTCCCGCGCAGAAGGATGAACTGGGCAGCGATGCGTGTCGCGACCAGGGAATCGTGCAGCGCGCCGTGCAGGCGATGAAGGCCGCCGCGCCGGAGTTGCTCGTCATCACCGACGTCTGTTTCTGCGAGTACACCAGCCACGGGCATTGCGGCGTCGTACGGGACACGTCGCATGGCCCGGACGTGGACAACGACGCCACGCTCGAATTGCTGGCTCGCCAGGCGGTCAGCCACGCCAAAGCCGGCGCCGATATCATCGCCCCCAGCGGTATGATGGACGGCATGGTCGGGGCAATTCGTCGCGGTCTCGACGCCGCTGGCCGCACCGATATGCCGATCCTCAGTTACGCGGCGAAATATTCCAGCGCATTCTACGGACCCTTTCGCGACGCCGCCGAGAGCGCGCCGCAATTCGGCGATCGCCGCAGCTATCAGATGGACTACGCGGCGGACCCCGATCAGGCGCTGCGCGAAGTGGAGCAGGATCTCGCCGAGGGCGCTGACCTGGTGATGGTCAAGCCGGCGCTGGCGTACCTCGATATCATTCACCGCGTGCGTACACGATTCCCCGGCGTGCCGTTGGCCGCTTACAACGTCTCCGGCGAGTACAGCATGATCAAGGCCGCCGCCCGGCAAGGCTGGCTGGACGAGCGCGCCGTCGCGTTGGAAAGTCTGACGGCGATGCGCCGCGCCGGCGCAGACATTATCCTCACGTACTGGGCCAAAGACGTGGCGCGTTGGCTGTAATCGCGCTCTCTCTAGAGCCGGAAGCGTCAGCGCCCGTAGCGCGCCGAAAAATGGCGTTGTCCCCGGTTCACTCCGGGCGCTGACGCTTCCGGCTCTATGCGCGCACGGACGTGGTTGGTACATTCGCCGTTGGCGAGTAGGACCGAGGCATCAAAGCATTGACGGAGCGATGACCCATTATGGCCAAGACGAACTGCCCGATTACGCGCGAAGAGTTCCGCAATCACGCCCAGGCGATCGAGGTTGCCATCGCCGGTAGCCCTCAGTTGGCCGAGGTGAAGGAATTCTCCACCGGCTCGCTGGGTTGGTACTTGAACGGCAAGATGCCCCTCAAAATCGGCGACAAAGTGGTCAGCGTGCAGATCGGCATGAACCTGACGATTGTCGGTTCGAAGGAACTGCCCGCTGACTGAGCGAAAGCGCTGCCTGGTTGAACACTCGCCTTCTGTAGCCGAGGTCTGTGACCTCGGGGCGTCGTCCGCAACCGTGTCCTTTCCAACCGGCCTCACAGAGGCCGGCTACTGTTAGGACCGCACCAGCGCCACGTGCCATGCCCGCGGGCCATGCACGCCGGTGACAAGCCGCAATTCCAGGTCGCCGGTTTTGCTGGGACCAGTGATCAACGTGAGATTGCTCGGCAATTGGTCGAGGCCGTTCTGTTCGAGCCGCGCGAACAGATCGAACAAATCCGGCACGATCATGGCCGGTTCGACAACGGCCAGATGCAACTTCGGCAGCAAGCTGGCCATTCGCTCCTGGCTGCGGCGTGATTGCACGACGACGGAGCCAGTCTCTGCAATGGCGAAGTCGGCCGCCGTGATTCCCAGATCGGCCGCCAGCCAGGCGGCGCGGCGCTCGGTCCGCACGAGACCTTCCGCCCGTTCCGCGTCGAGCCATGTGACGCCCAGTTCATCGAGCATTTCATAGACGCCATGGCGCTCCAGCGCCGGATGACGCCACACGATTGCAGTGCGGCATGCATGGAGTTCAATCAACGAAGCCAGCAAGTCACGTAGCGCGAGGCCTTCATTCAATTGATGAAAAGCTCCTCCAGCGTTGATGACTTCGCGCTGGAAACGCGCCTGCGCTTCAGCCTCATTGGCGGGATCGTATTGTCCATGCGCATGAGGTCGCGGATGCACGCGATACATCCGACCAGACGCTGCGGCGGTGCGCACTTGGGCGAGGAACTGTTCGCGATTCATCGTTTCCCCTCGCGCGCCCACCAATCGCGAAATCGCTCCGCCGCCGGGGCGGGAAAATCGCGCGCCGCGGTCCAGCCGTGCAATCCGCTCGGGAGCCGCTTGAGCCAGCGTGTTTTTCTCGTCCAGCGACCGATCGTTCGCGTCGCAAGCCAGGTGCCAAGGCGATAGAGTCGCGGCGAACGCATCGCGCGGGCCCAAACTTGATACGCCAAGCGTTCGATGCGCGAATCGCCGGCCGGTGAGTCATGCAACGCGCCGCGCAGCTTCACGAGTAGCTCAGGAATCGCAATCTTCACCGGGCAGGCCGTCTGGCATGCGCCGCAAAGACTCGACGCGTGCGGTAAGTGCTTGTTTTCGGCTAGTCCATCGTAGAGCGGCGTCAACACAGCGCCGATCGGCCCGGCATACACGCCGCCGTAGGCGTGTCCGCCGATATTGCGATACACCGGGCAGGCGTTTAGACAAGCGCCGCAGCGGATGCAGAACAAGCTTTCGCGCAATGGCCCCGCGAGAATTCGCGAGCGCCCGTTATCGAGCAGCACGAGGTGGAATTCCTCGGGACCATCGTGCTCGCCTTCGCGGCGCGGGCCGGTGACGAGCGACGTGTAAACCGAGAGCGTCTGCCCCGTCGCCGCGCGGGCCAACACCTTCAAGAACACTGGCAAGTCCGCGAGTTTGGGGATCACCTTCTCGATGCCCATGATGGCGATATGTACGCGCGGCATCGTCACTGTGAGCCGAGCGTTGCCCTCATTCGAGATCAGCACAATCGTGCCCGACTCCGCTACGGCGAAATTCGCGCCGGTGATGCCGACGTCGGCCGTGGCAAACTTCTCACGCAACGTTTCGCGCGCGTACGCAGCAAGCTGCTCGGCGTCCGCCGGCAGGGAACGCTTCGCGTGATTCGATAAGAGCTGTGCCACCTCTGGCGTGCGCAGATGCAGCGCCGGCGCTACCAGGTGCGACGGCCGCTGTTTGGCGACTTGGATGATGAATTCGCCAAAGTCGGTCTCCACGACCTCGACGCCGGCCGCCTCCAACGCGCGATTGAGATGAATCTCCTCCGTCGTCATCGATTTGCTCTTGACGACGCGCCGCGCACCACCACTTCGCAGGATTTCTTCGATGATCCGGCAGGCGTCGCCGCCGTCGCCGGCGAAATGCACCTGGCCGCCGAGGCGCTGCACGCTGGCCTCCAGCGTTTCCAGGTGCCGATCTAACTCCGCCAACGTCGCATCTTTGATCGCTCGGGCGCGTTCGCGCAGGGCGTCGGCGTCCGGCAGCGCCGCGAAGGCGTCCTTGTTCCGTTGCCCGAGCGTGTCGCCGAGATTGGCGAGCGCCAGTTGCAAGTTCGCGTTCGCCAACGCCTCGGTCGTGGCGTCAAGGAACTCGTGATGCTCGCTACTGGCGTAGTCCGTACCCGGCATGAAAAGGTCTGCTCCGCAAAGTCGCGTCGCACACGAAGCGCCGCCTGAACCGCGAAAAAACGCACGAACACCTTCGGCTTTGTCGCTGGCCTTCGATGGTCCGCGTGGTGGGCCGTCGAGCAATGCCAGCCGTCACAGGATAATGGCAATTGCCCGTCCACCCTAGCCCCAACCACCTGTAGGCGGCCACCTTGCGCAAACTGCGTCCCTGCCGTCAGGCTAGTGTCGAATTCGCCCGCGCGTGCTAGATTATTCTGGGCGGCGCGAACCCCGTCGCCTGGCTGCGTGACCATCCCTTGAATCGCCCCATTTCCGCGCGAGCGCCCTGATGTCGCTGAAGATTTTCATCAACGGTCAATTGTTCGATAAAGACGACGCCAAAATCAGCGTCTATGACCACGGGCTGCTCTACGGCGACGGCGTTTTCGAGGGCCTGCGCAGTTACAGCGGCCGGGTGTTCCGCCTGGAACAGCACCTCCGCCGCCTATGGGATTCCGCCAAGGCGATCTGGCTGGAAATCCCCATGAGCCGCGAGGCGATGGCGGCCGCGATCAACGAGACGCTGCGGGCCAACAAGCTGACCGACGCCTACATCCGGCTGGTCGTTACGCGCGGCGCCGGCTCGTTGGGCCTCGACCCCAATCGCACCAGCCACCCGCAGGTGATCATCATCACCGATAAGATCCAGCTCTACCCCGAGGAGATGTACGAAAAGGGGCTGGAGATCATCACGGTCAACACGCAACGCAACCATCCGGCCGCGCTCAGCCCCCGAATTAAATCGCTCAATTATTTGAACAACATCCTCGCGAAGATCGAAGGCCTGCAGGCCGGCTGCGTTGAGGCCTTGATGTTGAACCACAAAGGCGAAGTCGCCGAATGCACTGGCGACAACATCTTCCTGGTCCGCGACGGCATCCTCTCCACGCCGCCGAAAGACGCCGGCATCCTGGAAGGCGTCACCCGCGAAGCGGTGATGGAACTCGCCACGCAGGCCGGCATCCAAGTTCGCGAGATTCCGCTCACGAAGCACGACGTCTACATCGCCGACGAATGCTTCCTCACCGGCACCGCGGCCGAAGTGATTCCGGTCGTGAAGGTCGACAGCCGCGTCATCGGCGCCGGCACGCCCGGCAAAATGACCCGCGACCTGAAGCAGCGGTTTCACCGGTTGGCGCGTGAATAGGCCTCATACATAGTTGATGAAAACGAGGAATGACGGTGATGACCGTATCCGAGGCGGCTCTCGACCCGGACAAGTTCATCTTTGGCGAAGGCGCGTACCCCAGCTTGCCTACCGCCAGGTCGTTCGCGGATAGCAACGAATTCCGCATCGAGCCGGCGCCGGTTCCTTTCGACACAATCATCGCCATGAATGCGTTGTTTGTCGTGTTTTTTGGCGCGATCATTGCATTGGCGATGAAGTACTCGAACGAAAGCATGCTGTTGCGATGTTATGCGCCGCTCGGGATAGGCCTCGCGACGTGCGCGGGCTTCACTGGTATCGTCTACTGCGAGTTCTCGACCGAACTGCGGCGCGGTCCATTGCTGATCTTTGACAAACGCAGCAAGCGAGTCCGGCTGCCGCGCTTGAGCCTTGAATTTCAGCGTGAGGAAGTCGTGCATTTGCAATACATCACGACGAAACGGCTTCAATTCAAGGATCACCTTGAAAACGATCAAATGACCGAACTGAATATTGTCACTCGGCGAGGTGAAGCGACCGAGCGCTGGCCGTTATCACGTACCGCTCTAACGCATCGGGCGTTCGATAAAGTGCTGAAGGCCGTGCTGCGCGAAACCGATTTGCCGATCGTGCGGGTCACCGACGAGATGTTCGGTTGGAACGTTACGGAAGCGCCGTACGAACCCAAAAAATAGGCGCGGGTGCCTGGGGCTGGGGCAAGCAAGGAAGTAACTACGTCGAATCGACTGGGGTATCGTGGCGATTCTTTGACGAGTCCAGCGATTCCCCAGCGGGCGGACCAGTAGCTACAGCCCCAACCCGTCCCAAGGCGGCGTCCAGAGCGGCAGCGCCGGGAAGAGCGCGGCGGCGAGTTCCAACGCCGCGCCGGATGACGCCCGGATGCGACCCGCCGCGTGTGCGCCGCGCAAATCAAGATGCCCGAGCGCCAGGCGGGTGAAATCGGCGCGATTCATCGTGAGGCCGCGGCGCTTGGCCGAGCCGGCGCCTTCCCGGACTTTCACCGCGCGGCGCGTACCACTCAGTTGATAACGCGTCTCTTCGACCCCGAGCGTCAATTCCCACGGCGCCGTTTGGCCAACGGCCCGCGCGCGCTCGTGCAGTGCATCGCGCAGGGAATGCAGGAACTTCGCCGGCGCGAGCAACTTGACCATTGTCACTGCGCCTTGCCAGTATTCTTGATACTGCCGCAGGCCGCCGGCGCGATCGAAGATCGCGTTCAACGAATGTGTCGGCGGGGCGTGAACCGTGACGACCTGGCGATCCAGTTCGATCGTCTCCGCCGCCGCGCGGGCCAGCAACTGCTCCGCCGCGGCGGTCTGGCCAGGCAGCGTGAGCAACTCCAACACGCAGTCCTCGCGAATCACCGCGTACCCTACGATGGGCGATTGCTCGGCGTCCGATTCATCGCGTTGCAGTTCGCAACGATCGCGCCCGGAGATGGCGACGTAGATGCGATCGAACTGCTGCCGGCTGATCAGCCAGCGCCAATAGGCCTCGGTACGCTCCAGCGGTCCATGCACGCCATCGAGGGACGTGCGGTAGATCCGCATCAAGGCCGGCAACTCGATCTGCCGCCACGGTCGCGTCGTGATCTTGGCATGACCATCGGAACGCCACGCCGCGGCCGGCAACGCGGCCAGCACCTGCTGCGCCGCCATTTGCCAAGTGTTGGAACGCCCGCAAACCGCATAGTTGAACCGGCGGAAGAAATGCGGAATCTGCGTGGACAGCACCGCTAGTTCGGACCCGTCCTCGCGGATGCGTCGCTCGGCGGTTTCCATCAGCGCGCTGGCCACGCCGAGTTTGCGCGAGCAAGGCGCCGTGGCCACGCGGCGCAATTCGGAGCAAGGAATGCGGCGTTCGCCCCAGCGCTGTACGCGGTGCGAGAGCGTGGCGTGCCCCAGAATCTGCGTTCCGCGCTTGACGAGCAGCCGATCGCGCGGTTCGTAGAACGGGTCCTCCAGTGAGGCGACGAAGGCGTCGCGCTGCACGCCGTGGAACGCCTCGCCGAGGAAGCATTGCACGGCCGGGTGATCGGCCGCGCGCCCTTCGACAATCACGGGCGACTCGGGCAGGTGTTCGAGCTTGCCCCAGACGAATGGTGCAAGTGGCAGGGTCGCCGCCGGCTCCAGGCCATCAGCGGTGGACCGATCGCACTCCTCAAGATCAAGGAGTTTCGCCTTTGACTTGCCGGCCGCCGTCGCGCGGTCGGCCATTCCTAACGTCGAGGAAACGGCGCACATCAGCGTGAATCCCTCCACACGAGAGCTGGTCGCTCCATCTTGCGCCCATAACCTAAACCTTATGGACCGGAATTTCCAGCAGAAATTTCCGCAAAGTTTCCTCCTTGTAGAGGGGGAAGCCATATTCGCGCCACCGCGCGACCAACTCCGTGCGCCGCCGCAGCCCCTCGCGTTCCCCTTCCGACTCCATCTGCGCGCGGCGCTCGCCAAGGTACGGCTGCAAATCCTCATTGGCCTGGCGAATCGCCCGGCAACGCTCCCGCGCGTTCTCGCGTGTTTGCTCCGTGGCGATCCAATGCTGCTTTAACTCCAAGGCCTCGCGCGCCTCAGTCGGCAGCGCGTCCACCGCCAGGAAGCGCTCGGGGTGATACGTCAAATCGCGCATTGCCGCGCGCCCCGGCTGCGAGGTCATCGCCTGATGCGCGCCGGCCAGCGGCAGGTACAGCGTCGCCGTCGCCACCAGATATGACGGCGGCGTAATCCCCCATGCCCGCCACATCCAGCGGTCCGTTACTTGATCGTAGAGCCCCCCGCCGATGCCGTGCACGAACAGATCGGCGAATAGCAGCCGCGCATACAAGGTAGTCGCCAACGCTCGCGTACGGAGCTTCACGCCCTGCCGTGCTAGCGCGCCGAGCGCATCGGCGGTCCGTGTGTCGTCCGGAGTGCGCGGCGCCGGCAGATTCGCCGACCATCCGGCGCGGTCGGTGAACTGGAGTTCCTCGCCTTGATGCCGCACGAACAACCGCTGACGGCGCGGCGCATCGGCCCGCCAAATGCGGTACGGCGCTTCGCACCAATCGGCGTTCAATTCCAACAACGGCGCTGGGTGATTGCGGCTGCGAATTCGATAGACGCGGCGATACGCCAAGATGGCTTCGTTGTAGTGACTGCGCAGTCGGCAGCCGTCGGCCAGGATTTGTGCGGTGAGGTGTCGCGTGGCCGGCAGTTCCAGCACTTCACTCCACGGGAATTCCCATGTCGCGAGCCCCCAATCGCGTTCCAGTCGATGCCGGCTTTCGGCTAGTGCACTGCCTAGATTACCAGTCGCACGGCCGCGCTCCACCGCCTGGGGCCAGAATTTTTCCAGCAACGTCTCCGGCACCACGCCTGACATGGCCGCCTGTGCGCGGCGGCCGAACGACTCGAATAAATCGCGATCGACGATTCGCCGCTCCTCGAACGGCATCTCCTCGGTTGTTTCGTCGAAGGGAAGCGACTCCCAATACGGCGCTCCTGCGCTGCCGGACGGGACGCGCAGACTGGGCGTCTTCAACGTGTCGGTGTTGATGACCAGATTGATTGCCGCGCCGCCCAGCGCACGCGCCAGGGCCGAGATGAGAAAATTCTTACACCACACGCCGGGATGAAACATACCGGGCTGGTGACCGGCCACGATCAGCGGACCATCGAGCGGTTGATCGGCGGGATCAAGATACGTCGCGCTCTTGGCCCGCGCCGCAGCCAGCAACTCAGCGCGAGCGTGACGCGCGAGTGTGCCCCAGGGCATGTTCCGTGAGGGCCATTGCTCGCGCAACGATTGATTCGCAGTAACGAGCGCGGCCGCTTCTGCCAGCGGCGGATCGGCCAGGAATGCGCGATCGGCGCGCGGGGCGCGCCAGCGGCGGCCAAACGAAGGCTCGTCGGCCGCGGCCATCAATCACTCGCTCCGGTACAGAGTACGCCGGCGCAATCGTGCGCATCTTCGAGCGCCGCCATGCTCCGATCGAGCACCAAATGATAGTACTGCACGCGTGTCGCCGCGTCGTCGAGCGCGCCGCCGAAGGAGCGTTTCTCCTCCAAGTAAATTCGCGGCACCGGCAATTCTTTCACTTTCAACCCGGCCGCGGCCGCGCGCACCCACAGTTCCAGCGGCATCGCGTAGCCCGCTTCGGTCAGTTTGAGTTTCGCCAAACCCTCGGCGCCGTAGGCCTTGAAGCCGCAAAAGGCGTCGGTCAGTTGGTAGCCCAGCCGGCGATTCAATTCCTGCGTGACCTGCATATTGATCCGTCGCCGGTCTTCCGGTGCGGCGTTGTCGCCGTCGAAATCCTGCAAATATCGGCTGCCCGACACGATGTCCACGTCGGTGCAGGCGGCGACGAATTCCGGAATCCGTTGCGGCTCGTGCTGCCCGTCGCAATCGATGGTCACTA
>JALHLM010000072.1 GCA_022844585.1 Pirellulales bacterium
CCGCGTCCGCGATTCCCGTGGACCAGCCGCTTGGCGACGGCGAAAAGATTGAGCAACTGACGCTCAAGATCACCGGACTCGACGATTTCGAATTGCCGAAATCCGCGCGCCAACAGGTAGAACCATTTGGCAAAGGCGCGGCCAAGGTCACGCTCAAGCGCGAGCCCGAACCGACTCCGATCGCGGAGTTGTCCGCTGACGACAAAGCGGCGCACCTGCGCGCGACGCCGAGCATCCAATCCGACGCGGAAAGCATTCGTGAATTGGCGGCAACAATCGTGGGCGACGAAGCGGATCCCGTCCAACGCGCCGACCTGATCGTGAAGTGGATCGGTGAGCACCTCAAGCCGTCTTATGCGGCGAATGCCTCGACCGCCACGGCGGTATTGGAGCGTAAGGCCGGCGATTGCACCGAGTACGCGTTGCTCTTCACGGCGCTCGCCCGAGCGGCTGGCGTACCCGCGCGGCAGATCGGTGGCGTGATTTACACCGATGACCCGAAGCCGCTCTTCGCCTGGCATGCCTGGGCCGAAATCCACGACGGCCGCGGTTGGGTTTCCGTCGATCCGATGTGGCACCAGGTCCGGATTGATCCGACGCACATCCAATTTTCCGTCGACAGCGAGGCCGATTCCGCCTGGATCAACGTCCTCGGGGCCCTGAAGGTCGAGGTCCTCGACGTCCGCTCCTGGCCGGAATGACCCGGCGAGTTCGCCCCGCTGGCGTTATTTCACGTTCGCGCCCACGCCTAACGGGGCGTAGGCTCTTCACAGCGGCGTAACGTGTCGGCGGGCTGCCAGCAGGCCCCCCGGCGACGCACCCGCGCGGATTGTGGCGAGGGTGACGGAAATGTCGGAAGAATTGGTCGTATTGTGCGCGTTGGCCATTGGCCTGTTCGTATTCACGGCGATCGGCCATGCGATTTGGGTCGCCGGCCGGACGATCCTGCGCGCATTGTTCGGGATGGAAAAGCCCAAGCCGGCGACGACGCCGACCACGTCGCGCTGCCAGCGCTGCGAATCCCCGCTGGAGCCGGGACGCGCGCAGTGCCTGATCTGCGATTGGCCGCAGCCGCTGGAGCAACCGAGAGCGTCGCGGAATGCGCTCCGATCGCTGCGTGAAAAAATCAATCATTGGTCGCGAGCCGGCGTCCTCGATCCGCAGGCGCACCGGCAACTCGTCGACGTCATCAATGCGGAAGTAGCGCGGCTCACACCGGCGCCGGTCGTTCTCGAACCGGTGGCCCCAGCAGCGCAAGCGGAACTACCGCCGATCCCGCTTGCGCAGGATCCGACGCCAGCGCCGGCGCCCGTGGCGACGCCGCTTGCGCCCGAGGAGACGATTCAGGAACGGTTGCGCCGCATCGAGGAACGTCGACGCGAACCGGAAGCGGAAGTCGCCGTCGTCGCGGAAGTGATTGATTCTGGCGATTCCTTCTACACGCCGGCCGTGCCACCTACGCCGGTGAAACAGGCGGCGCGCGTGCGTGTCGAACCGATCGCTGAACCTGCGCCGCCGCGACGGTCGTTCTCCGAGTTGTTCCTCTCGTTCATGGAGGAGCGCAATATCCGCTGGGGCGAATTGATCGGCGGGCTGTTGATCGTTTGCTGTTCGATCGCGCTGGTGATCAGCTTCTGGAGCGCGATCGCGGAGCGCCCGGTGTTGAAGTTCATCGTCTTCAACGGTGTAAATGCCGCGATCTTCGGCGCGGCGGCTTACACCGAGCGACGCTGGAAATTGCCGAACACAAGCCGTGGGTTGTTCATCATTGGCGGCCTGCTGGTCCCGCTCAATTTTCTGGCGATGGCCGCCTTCAGCGCCGCCAGTCAGACGCCGTTACCACTGACGCTCGTCGGCGAGGCGATCTCGGTCGCGCTCTTCGGCGCATTGCTCTGGTTAGCCGGACGCTCCATCGCGCCGCACTTCGCCTGGGTGCTCTCGGGCGGCGTGATGCTTGCGGCGATCACCGAGTTGCTGGTGCGGCATTTTATCGTTCCCAACGCTGCGCCGGCGTCGTTGCTGGCCGTGGGCGCATTACCGGTGGCCGCGATGTTGCTCACCGCCGGTGCGGTATGGCGGCGTTGGCGAACGCAAGAAGCCTTTAGCGCGGCCGATACGCACGAGCTATTCCGACTGACAGGCCTGGCCGCGTTCGCCGGGTTAACGGCGGCCGGACTGCTGATTGCCCGCGCCGGTGCGACGGCCACAACGATGGAACGGCTGTCGCCGCTCATTGCCCTCTACGCGTGCGGGCCGCTGACGATTGGGCTAGTGCTTTGGAAACGCTTGCGCGAGACGGAACTGACCGGCAGCCGCATCGTCGGCACCGCCATGGCCGTGGCGGCCGTGATGCTGATGTTGCTGGCTATGACCTTCGCCTGGCCGCAACCGGCCGTGATGCTGGCGGTGCTCGCCGTCGAGGCTGTGGTGTTGCTCGCCGTGGCGCGCCTGGCGGACATGCCGGCGGCCGTATTGCCGGGCAGCCTGTGCGCAAGTTTGGCCTACCTGATCGCCTGGCACGGCTTCGCGGGGCGATTGGCTTGGCGCTTGAGTGACGCCGGACAACTACTGAGTCAACTCTTGAGCGCGCACAGCGGCCTCGCGCTCGTCGGCGCTGCGACCATCTGCGGCGGCGCGACGGCCTGGCTCGCACGATCGAATCGCGAGACCGCGCGTTACTTCGGCATCACAGCCGGCTTGAACGCGTTAGCGAGTCTCGCGCTCGTGACGTGGTTCGGCTTTGCCCGCGCCGGGGATCCCCATCATGCAACTTGGGTCTACCTGTTCTACGGCGTCGCAGCGCTCGTCGCGGCGCGCTGGGCGTTGTCGCGCGTGCTCGTATGGATCGGCGCGGCGCTGGTTCTGGCGGCGATGATTCAAGGCCTCGTCTTCGGCGAGCATTTCGTCCTGACGCAACCTTGGTTGGTGGCGCTACTCGCGCACGCGACGCTGTTCGCTTTGCTCGTCACGGTTGCGGAGAGCTGGAAATCGTTCGTTTCACCAGCCTGGCAAGAAACTGCCACCGAGGCGGCCACCGTCACCGCGGCGCTTGGGACCATGCTGGCGTTCGGGGGTTTCCTCTGGTACGACACCGCCACGGTCAGTTGGCAGGTGGCGTGGGCGAGCACGATCTGGTTGATGCTGGCGTTCGCGTGGCGCTCCGCGGCGCTGGTCGGCGTCTTTCAGGCCGTATCGACGGCCGCGCTGTTGGGCGCGGTCACCGCGTTCTTACAGCGGCAAACCTGGTATCAAGATTCTCCGCTGCCGTTGCTCGATCCCTGGACCTGGCAGGCCTGGGGTGTGACGCTGGCCGGGACTTGCATCGCGTGGATGGCGGCTCGCGCGGGAATGCGCCGCTACCTCGACGGCCCTCGCGGCGAGACGGAAGTAGCCGTCGCGCGGCCGGCTTGGATGGGCCGGTTCAACGATCAGTTGAGCGCAATCTCTCCGTTCATGGAACTGACCGTCGCTGGCCTGGCGATTTGCCTTCTGCTCGCGATCTCCGTTTATGGAATTGTCCCCGGCGTCGCGCAAGAGTTGGCGCCGCGCAGCCTGGCGATGAAACTCGCCGGACAAACGGCCGCCACCAACGTGCGCGTCGTGCCGCCGCTGGCGGCGTTCGAGTGGTTCGGCGCTCCGCACGCGCATGCCTGGAGCGCCGGCGGTTGGGCGTTGTTCGCCGCGTGCGTCGCCGCGCTGTCGGCCAAGCTGCGCGAACGTGTGACACGTAATCGCCTGGTGACGTTGGTGCTGGTGCTGAGTTGTGCTTGTTTGTTGATTTCCGCTCGTTTCGAGACCGTCGTTGCGGCCGCTTCCGCGTTGCGATGGAGCGGCGCGATCTTCCTGTTCGTCATGTCGGCCCTGGTCTGGGCGCGCGAACCATTGGCGCGCCGGTTCGCTTCGCTCGGTTGGCGGCTGGAAGATCACAACGCGGCGCCGAGCACCGGCGACGCCTGGATTGCGATCTTGTTTGCCGCGCTCATGCCGTGGCTTTGCATGGGCGGCTTCGTCGGCATCGCCGCCGTGATGCAACGCCCGGCCGAGGCCTACTTGATGCAATGGACGCTGGGCATGCTCGCCCTCTTCGCCGTGGCGGGAATTGCCGGACTGGCACTTCAACGCGTTGAGGTCACTGCCGATGGCCGTGAACCCTGGCGTAGCTGGTCGGCAGACCTCGGACGCCTGATGACCGTGCTTGGCGCGATGCCGTTGATCGTGATGGTTCTCTACGTGGTCAGTACCGCGCTTCGCGGCAATCCCGTCGTCGGGCCGGAGCCGGGCAGTTTGTTTGAGCGGATGGGATTGGCCACGTCCTACGCCGGGCCGCTGGCGATCGTCACCTTGACGCTCATCGGCCATGCCTTGCGCGAACGCTCGTCGGCCTTCGCGCTGAGCGCCGGGCTGGTGCTGAACTTGAGTGCGACCGCCGCTTTCTTACTGGTGCCGCGCACAGCGGGACTCAAGCTGGACGCCCAATTGTGGGTGCAGCTCGCGCAACTCAATGCCGGCGTGTCGGGCGGATTCGCGATCCTCTGGCTCGCGCTGGTCACGTGGCGGCAACGGCGCTCCAGTGATGGTGTGCTCGCGCACGATGGCTACCGCGCGACGCAAGCCACGATGGGCCTGGTCCTGCTGGCCATCGTGTTCGTGCCCGCGGCGCTGGAGTTCTGGTGGACGACCGCCCTGAACGCGGTGCAAGAGCAAGTCGGCAGTCCGGCCGGCTGGTGGTCGCTGGCGCTGGCGGTCATCGCCGCGGTGTGGAACATTCGTCCGTTCGTGTCGCTCAGCCCGACGAGCGACGCCGCGTCCGTTAGCCTCGGACATCGCCTGCTGTCGAAATCCACCGCATCGACCGGATTGATCGGCGCGGCACTTTGGACGCTCAGCGTGATGACGGCCTTCAGCGTGGGGCGCGCCACGGGCAACGATTGGTTTGCGTTCCACACGCTGTTAATGTGTCACGTAGCGAGCGCCGCGATTATGCTCGGTCTGGCAATGGCGGCCGTGTGGTGGCAAGCGGTCACGCGAAACGAAGCCCTGCGTTGTTCCGGCTGGGTGACGTTGTTCGCCTTCTTGGCCACCGCGGTCGCCGTGCGCGGGTCGCTGGAGGATGTCGCTCGACCCGGCTGGTGGTGGAGCGTCGTCGCGCTCGCGTTGACGGCGGTGATCCTCGCGGTGCTGTCGGCCTTTGCCGAACGGCGGCGCTACCAATACTTCGCGGCGCTCTGTGTCAGCGTGGCCGCAATCACGTGGTGGTTCAGCCCGGCCCAGCAGATCGCTTCGCCCGGCGGACCCGCGAACTTCATGGAGTTCGTCTGGTTCAACGTGATCGCCTTGGCGCTGCCGGCGATCGCTTGGCTGTGGCTTGATCGAAAGTACATTGCGCTCAATACGCTGGAACGCCGGCCGCGCTGGACGTTCGGCGCACATCGTTTCTTCACCGCCGCCGCGTCGCTGACTTTTGCCGCTACTGTCGCCGTTGGACTGGCGGCCGACGCCAACGGCTCGCCCAATCATCCGATCGAATGGTTCGGCTGGGCGGCGCTGGCCACGACGGCGTTAGCAACGGTTGCTTGCCTTTGGGATCCCGCGGTGCGCGGCGGCGTACCTTCGCTCTACCTGCTTGGCCTCGTCGGCGTCGGCTTCGCGGTCGATCGCTTTAATCTGCCGCCCAAGTGGTTGGCCTTCAACGGCGCGGTGATCGCGGCGGCGTATGGTATTGCCACGAGCTACCTCGGCAGCCGGCGCGAAGGACTGCAACTCCTGGCGAAGCGCGTCGGCATTCCGGTGGAGACTTCCCAGCGCTGGGATACCCGGCTTTGGCTCGTGCCGGCGAATTGTTTGCTGGTCGCCGCCGTGTTGACGTTGGTGACCGGCATTGTGCTCCGGTACGACGAGTTGACGCTCCGCTTGATCGCCGGCAAGGCCGCCTGGTTCCAGGTCGTGGGGCTGGCACTCCTGTCTCGGGGATCGACGCGCAATACGTTGCGATACCTGACGCTTACGCTTGGCGTCTTCGGCGGCGTCCTCTGGGGCTGGGCGTGGCTCGATCCGCAGGACGGCCCGCAATGGCTCGACCGCGGCGTGATCGCGATGGCGGCCCTCGCCGGCGCCGGCGTGATCTTCGGCTTTGGACTCGTCAAGTTGCTCCGCACCGAAAACCCGTGGACGGCCGTGGGACAGCAGCTCACGCCGTATTGCATCGGCGGCGCGCTCGTGTCGTTGGTGGCGATTCTCGGCGGCGAAGTGGCCTTCTACTTGGCGAACGACGCCGTGCCGATCGCCGACTGGGGCAAAGCCGTCGTCGCGACGTCGCTCGTCGGACTCGCGGTTGCGGCGCTCGTCGCGGCCGTGGTGCCGGGCAAGGATCCGCTGGGGCTCTCCGAACGCGGTCGGCAAGCCTACGTTTATGGCGCGGAAGCGCTGCTTGCCGCCACGTTCTTGCATATCCGCATCTGCTTGCCGTGGCTGTTCACCGGATTCTTCACGCAGTACTGGCCGCTGATTCTGATGCTGATCTCGTTCCTCGGCGTGGGATTGAGCGAATGGTTCCGCCGCCGGCAACAAGCGGTGTTGTCGCAACCGTTGGAGCGCACCGGCGCGCTGCTGCCGATGTTGCCCGTGGCTGGCTTCTGGATGATCGACTCCGGCACCAACTACAGCGTGTTGTTGCTCGTGGTCGGCTCGCTCTACGCGGCGCTGGCCGTGTTACGCAAGTCGTTCGGCTTTGGCATCCTGGCGGCACTCGCGGCCAATGGCGGGCTGTGGTACTTCCTGCACAAGCAATCAGGGCTCGGCCTGCTGGAGCATCCGCAAATCTGGCTGATTCCACCCGCGGTGTGCGTGCTCGCGGCGGCGTACCTGAATCGCGAGCGGTTGAGCAAATCGCAGCTCACACAGATTCGCTACGTCAGCGCGATGACGATCTACGTTTCTTCGACCGCCGATATCTTCCTGAACGGCATGGCCAACTCTCCGTGGCTGGCGTTGGTCCTCGGTGCGCTCTCGATCTTCGGCGTCATGCTGGGCATCCTGTTCCGCGTCCGGGCGTTCCTGTACCTGGGGACGACGTTCCTCTGCATGTCGCTGATGAGCATGATCTGGTACGCGGCGCACGATAAAGGACAAACCTGGGTTTACTACGCGACGGGCATTGTGGCCGGCGTGGTGATCATCGCCGCCTTTGCCGTGGTGGAGAAGAAACGCGAGGAATTCCAGCACCTGCTGGAACGCCTCCGCGAATGGGAGGCGTAAGCCGAAGCGTTGCCAGCTGAGGACGATTGCGTTCCCGAACCGGCTGCGCGATGATAGCGGCAGCAGTCGATTCTTGAAGTTCACAGGCATGCGAGACCGTTAGACATGTCCAGCCCGCCGGACGGGAAACCGCTCGTTGGCGTCATCATGGGGAGCAAGTCCGATTGGGACACCATGCGCCAGGCCGCGGAAATGTTGCGGCAATTCGGCGTGGCGCACGAGAGCCAGATCGTCTCCGCGCACCGCACGCCGGAGCGGATGCACGACTACGCCCGGCAAGCGGCCGGCCGGGGCATTGAAGTTATCATCGCCGGCGCCGGCGGCGCCGCGCACCTGCCAGGCATGGTGGCCGCGCAAACGTTGCTGCCGGTACTGGGTGTGCCGGTGCAGAGCAAGGCGTTGTCGGGCCTGGACTCGCTACTGTCGATCGTGCAAATGCCGGCCGGCGTTCCGGTCGGCACGCTGGCCATTGGCGAAGCGGGAGCGAAGAACGCCGCGCTGCTGGCAATTCGCATTCTGGCGGTGACACGGCCGGAGTTGCAGGCCAAGCTGGAAGCCTATCGCACGGAACAGGCCGCGAAGGCGATCGCCGAGCCGCTCTCATGAATCAGGTCATCCTGCCAGGAGCGACGCTCGGCGTCTTGGGAAGCGGCCAACTCGGCCGCATGTTCGCCGTCGCGGCGCGGCGTCTCGGCTATCGCGTGCATGTCTTGTCGCCGGACGACGATACGCCAGCGGGGCAAATCGCCGACGTGGAAATCAACGCGTCGTACGATGACCTGGACGCCGTGGCGCGGTTCGCTCAGGGCGTGTCCGTCGTCACCTTCGAATTCGAAAACGTCCCGGCCGCGACGACCGACGCTGCCGAACGCTTTGCGCCAGTGCGTCCGCGCGGCGCGGTGCTGCATGCCACGCAGAATCGCTTGCGAGAAAAGCGTTTCCTGCAGTCCATCGGCGTGCCGACCACGCCGTTCGCGGCGGTGCGTTCCGATGCGGACCTGGCGCGAGCAGTTGCAGAACTAGGCTTGCCGGCGGTCTTAAAAACCGCCGACTGGGGCTACGATGGCAAAGGTCAACGCATGTTGCAACCCGGCGACGATGCCGCGGCCGCCTGGCGCGAGCTTGCCACGCCGGAGGCGATTCTCGAAGCCTTTGTCGACTACGAGTGCGAGCTCTCGGTCGTTGGAGCGCGGGGGATCGCCGGCGACATCGCGCTCTATGGACCGATTCACAACGAACACCGCCATCACATCCTGGACGTTTCGCATACACCGGCCGCGCTGCCAGAAAAAGTCGCAGGCGCCGCGCTGGATATCGGACGGGCCATTCTGACGCACCTGGAAGTCGTCGGGGTCTTGTGCGTGGAGATGTTCCTCACGCGCGACGGCCAGTTGCTTGTCAACGAGTTAGCGCCGCGGCCGCATAACTCGGGGCATCTGACCATCGACGCGCACGTCACGTGCCAGTTCGAGCAACAAGTCCGCGCCGTGTGCGGACTGCCGCTCGGCTCGGCACGACAAATCCAGCCGGCCGCGATGGTGAACCTCCTTGGCGATCTCTGGCAACACGGCGAACCAGCCTGGGCGCGTGCCTGCGGCTTCCCGGAAGTCAAACTGCATCTCTACGGCAAGCAACAAGCCCGACCCGGCCGCAAGATGGGACACCTGACGGCGCTGGCGGCTACCACGCAGGAAGCGGTGGAGCTGGCGCTGGCGGCGCGCAAATCGCTGGAGGGGAATGTCGAAAGTATGTCGAATGCTTGAATGACGAATGAAGGAGCACTCGTAACATTCGTCATTTAGTCATTCGGATTTGATTCGACATTCGGATTTCGTCATTCGACATTCCCCGCCTTAGCCAGCCGTGGGCTCGGTACCAATCGACCGTTTGCTGCACGCGTTCAGCGAGCGTTGCCGCGGGGCCGAAGCCTAACTCACGTCCCGCTTTTTCGCCGGAACAGTACCAGGCGCCGGCGAAAGCTTCGCGCATTTTGTCGACGTTGAGAATCGGCGTGCGGCCCAAGAGCCCTGCGACGGATTGGGTCAATCCGGCCAACGCAAAGCCCGCCCAGCGTGGCTGGCGAACGACGCGGATCCGCTCGCGTCCCAGCGCGGCGCCGATCAACGCGCCAAACTCCGCATAGGTGATGCGCTCCGCGCTGGTGGCGAAGTAGACGCCCTCGCCGGAGTGATCGTGTTCCTCGACGCTAGTAATGCGCCGCCCATGGTCCGCCGCCAAGATCAGGAGTCGGCAAAGATCGGCGCTGTGAATCACTGAGATCGGCCAAGGCCGCCGCGTGGGCGCGGCATGCACGCCAAAGCGCGCGATCGGTCGGAACATCGCGAACGAATTGGGATCGCCCGGACCGAACACGATCGACGGGCGCACGATGGTCAGCGGCAATTCTCGACTCATGCCGCGGAGCACGCGTTCGCCTTGGAGCTTGCTGCAACCGTAACGGGAAACCGGCGCTGGCGGATCGGATTCGCGGCGCGGGGCGTCCTCGCGGCAAGGTCCCGCCGCGGCGAGCGAACTCACATAAACGAACGTCGGCGGATTGGGTTGCCGTCGGCAGCAATGGCCCACGTTCAGCGTGCCCGTGTGATTCACCGCGAACAGGTCGCTCGCGCGGCGTGCTTTTACCAGGCCGGCGAGATGAAACACCTGGTCGACGCCGCGAAAGGCTGGCCAGAGCGAATCCTGGTGGCGGACGTCCCCCTGGCACACTTCCACGCAACCCCGCAAGGTCGGCGAAAGATTCTCAGGATTGCGGACCATACAGCGGACATGATGTCCAGCTTCGAGAAGGCGCTCCGTGAGCTGCGTCCCGATAAAACCGTTGGCGCCGGTAACGACCACGTTGGCCATGGCGGTGCGGATCAGCGAAATCAGTAGGAATTAGTCGGTTGGCGTCGGCGGGCGGGCGGCGTTTTCTTGCGAAAATCACCGGGGCCGACGCTTGGGGCGGGCATTCCCAACCATTTTATGCAACACGGCGGCAGGGTGAAGCGGCCGATTCGGCAACTTGTGGCTGCCACGGCCATTTTCTAGACTGATTCATTCCTCGCTTGAGACCCTATTATGCCTGGCGGAACGCTGACATCGACGGAAATCGCCGTCACACCGGTACTTACGCGGAAGCACCGGCGCCAATTTGTCGAACTTCCGTGGAAACTCTATCGGAATGATCCGAATTGGGTGCCGCCGCTGCGCTCCAATCAGGCCGAGCTTCTGGGCTTTAAGGCGCACCCGTTTCACGAAATCGCCGAGGTGCAGACCTTCATCGCCCAGCGCGACGGGGAGACGGTGGGTCGGATCGCCGGGATCCTCAACCACGCGCACAACAAGTACTACGATACGCAGATCGGTTTCTTCGGCTTTTTCGAATCGATCGACGATCAGCGCGTCGCCGACGCCTTGTTCGACGCCGCCCGGGCCTGGTTCGCCGAGCGGAACATCACCCAACTGCGCGGCCCGGCGAATCCCTCGGTGAACTACGAATGCGGCCTGCTGATCGAAGGCTTCGACAGCCCGCCGACGTTTATGATGACCTACAACCCGCCGTACTATCCCACGTTGATTGAACGGGCCGGGTTCGAGAAGGTGCATGATCTGTTGGCGTTCTTCGGACACATCGATCAATTGCCCGCGGTTCAGGCCAAGCTCAAGCCGCTGGCCGACATGGCGCAGGAACGGGCCGAAGCGACGATCCGGCCGATGAACCCCAAGCGTTTCCGGGAAGACGTCGAATTGTTTCTCGACCTTTACAACCGCTCGCTCGGCCACATGTGGGGCTTCGTGCCGATGACGGCCGGGGAAGTCCGAGCGTTGGCCAAGGCGCTGCGCTATCTGTTGATCCCGGAACTGTCTCTGATCGCCGAAGTCAAAGGCGAAAGCGTGGGCGTCGTCCTCGGCCTGCCAGACTACAACCCGCGGATCAAACAGATCGACGGCCGGCTGTTCCCCTTCGGCTTCTGGCACCTGCTGCATAACAAACAGGGCCTGAAACGGGTCCGCGTGGTGAGCATCAACGTCGTGCCCGAATACCAGCGCTGGGGCCTCGGCCTGAGCCTGATGCGGGACCTGGTACCCAAGGTCATCGATCTCGGCATCCAGGAAGCGGAATTCTCCTGGGTCTCCGAAGCTAACACGATGGCCTGCTCCGGCCTCCGCAAAGGGGGCGCGAAGCTGTACAAGACGTATCGCATGTATGACAGCGTGCGGTGACGGCCTCGTTGTGTGTATGTTCTCGCCTCTCCAATGATTGATCCAAATTCAATTCCAAACGACTCGACGGGCGACGCTCTGCGGCGTGTCATTGACGATGGATCAGACTTGTCGCTGCCGATGGAAATTGACTATCACGTCCACGCGCCGGATGAGGCTTCCGGTCAATCCATCGCCAAAGTAGCAGCGTCGGCCGGCTTCAATGCCGAAGTCGTTTTCAATTCCGATTCTGGAAAGTTCACGGTCTGGTGTACAAAGACGATGATTGCCACTCACGAAGCGATTTCAGAGGTCGAAAGCCAGCTCGACCAGATTGCTCGACCGTTTGAAGGGTACATTGACGGCTGGGGCACGTTCGGCAATGCGCCATCTGCCTAGCCGACTACCGCTTTCCTCAGGCATCGCGTTTCGACCTCCGGCAGAGGTACGACAGCGCACTGTGAACTAGCCCATAGCCGCAAACGCCGAATCGCGTACATGTTTGAATGACGCAATCGATCGAGTCTAACCCAGTTCGATCACGCGCGGCTTGACCTTGAACGTCGGCGGGTCGACGCGGACGGGGCCTTGGCCGGAGTCGAGCATCGTGCAGTTGCGGCCGGCTTGTTTGGCGGAGCGGACGACGCGTTCCACGCGAGTGATCAACGCTTCAGACGTATCGCCGGGGCGGACGTCAGTCACGGCGCAGCTCATGGTGAGTTGATAGTCGTTGTCTTCGCAATGGAACGTGGTGGATTCCAGCGTTTGGCGAATCTTTTCCACGTTGCTGGTCGCGGCGTTCGGCCCGGTGTCGCCGAAGAACAGGCCGAAGCGTTGCCCTGCGTGGCGGAATAAGGCGTCGTCGCCGCGCTCATTGCGGACCAAGGACGGCAACAAGCGCCCCACGGCGGCCAACACGCCGTCCGCTCGCAAAGTGCCGAGCTTGTCGTTCAGCTTTCCCAACCCATCGACGTCGATCAGGCCGAAGCTGACCGTGCGAATGTGATTCGGATCGTCGCGGAACAATTCCCAGAGTTTGCGTGCCTCGGCGGTGCGATTCCAGACGCCGGTCAATTCGTCGGTGAGCGTATCGGACTTGAGCGAGCCCAGGCGCCCTTCCGCGCCGAGAATGGCCGACATCACGTCGGCCATCACGTCGCGCAGCTCATGTGCCAGGTTGAGCAAGCGCCGCAATTCGGTCACGCAAACCTTACGTGTGCCAGCGGGATCGGCGATGGGATCGAGTTGCTTAAGATTGCTGATCGACGATTCAATCTGTGCTGTCTGGTTGACCAGCACATCCTCTAACCGCTGCCCGACGTACGCCAAGCAGCCCATGCCTTCGCGTTGCTGCTGCAAACATTCCACCGCTTCGCCCTGGCGCACGAGCCAGTCGGCGTTGGCTTGTTCAATGCGCTCCAGGCAAGCGGCCGCCACTTCGGCATCTTTGTCCGGCTGCCTCGACTCCTCCTCCAACATCACCAGCCGATCGCGATAACGTCCAACTTCGAGTTTCAAAACCTTGACGCTGGCTTCGACGAACGACTTCACTTCGCCGGCGTTTTCGAGCAGTTCTAACCAACTGGACGGCAAATCCTGCGAGGGCACAAACGGCGGCATTTCGACCGCCGCGGGCACGATAACGACCGGCTCGTCTGCGGGGATTGGCTCGACCGTTGCTTCGACGGGAAGCGCGGCGGGCAGCGCCTCTACTGCGGGTTCGGCGGGCGTTGGCGGCGGGACGGGCTTGGTTTTCTTGCGTCGCGCCGGACTGGGCAAAGCCGTACCGAAATTGTGTTGCCACCACCAGCCGAGGTAAATCCCCAGCGGAAGATTCACGAGCATCGTGATCAGGGCCAGCGCGCGCATCGTGGTTTGGCTTTCGGGGGCGAACTTCGCCAAAGCGCAGCAAGTCGTTGCCTGCCAACAGCTTGATGGCGCAGAACCATAGCTCGAAGTAGCCTCGGAGGCCGACTAGGGATTTCCCGGTCGCTGGGCTGACGTAGGTTTGTGGTGACCGTGTTCTGAGTTCGCTGTTCCCACGGGGGGATTGCCAGGTGCTTCCCACACAGCTCGCACGATTGGAACCGGCAGAATCTGCCATCACCGTGGTGGACGATGCCCCGATTCAACTCAGCTTCCCGCCGCGCACCTACGTCTGGGAACAGCGGTCGGTCGTACTGCTGTTGCTGACCTTCGCGGGTCCGCTGGGCTTAATCCCGTTGTGGTTCAGTCGGCGCTTCGGGACGCGCGGGAAGTCGTTGATTACGCTCGCCTATTTCGCGGGAACGATCCTCTTCCCCATCGCCATGATCTGGTACTTCTGCGATTTCGCGATTCACCCGCTGGTCGACGCACTGGGCAAGAAGTAGTACGTTTCTCGCCTCAAGCTTTGCGGCGGACGTGATGGACCCAGGCGGGCGGGAGATTCGTCCAGACGAGATCGCGGTGGATTTCGCGCTCGTCGAGCAACTGCTGCATCGTCGCGGCAATGCCGCGCAATCGCTCGCGTTCCTCGCGACCGCTCACGACCGCTTTCATCCCTCGGATGCAGACGTATTCGAAGAATGACATCACGCCGCCGATCGCCAGCCGGCCCAACATGACGTCCAGCAAATGGCGCACGTCAGCCACGGCGAAGTTGTTGAGCGGCAGGCCGGAGACGATGACGTCATAACGCGGCTCGTCGGGCAAGGCGTCCACGCTCTGATGAAACAACCGCATTCGCGCCTTGGCCGGCTGGAACGCGGGATCATTTGCCATCCGCTCGCGAATGCGTTCGGCGAAGCGATCGTTCAGTTCGACCAAGTCCAGGCTATCGCGTGGGTCCAGCTCTGCGATCAACGCGCAGGTCACGGCGCCGGTGCCCGGCCCGACTTCCAGAATGCGTCGTGGCGCCGTGGCGCCGGCCGGCGGACGCACGAAGCGGGCCAAAGCGCGCGAGAGCGCTTTGCCGCTCGGGGCGATCGCCCCCGTCGTCCGATAGGTCTGACGGAATTCCTGCAAAAACAGCCGTAAGTCGCTGGCCATTGAATCTCGATTGTTTGGTTAGTTGGCGCTCCGCCATCCCCCGCCGATTGCCGGGCGCAGTCCTTGTCGCCAGCACAATCCGTCTGCGCCGGCGGTCCCAATCGTACCGGGACGGCGCGGCGACGGTCCATAAGCTAGAGAACTAGTGGGAGACCTGATCGTCCGCGGACTCGCTATCCGGGGGCGCGGCGCTTCCCTTGCGTCCTCCGACTCCTATGGATTCGTCACCCGTTTGCGGAGCTTTAGCGGCCATGTCGAAGTTATTGCCCATTATCCTGGTGATCGTGGTTCTCATCGGGCAAGGGGTCATTGCCTTCCTGTTCGTCCCGTCAGCCGCCGAAGTGGCTGCCGTCGCCAATGGCGAGGCCCCGGCCGCAGCGGAAGAACCTGTCGCCGAGGAAGCCCATGGCGACGCTCATGGCGATGCGCACGTCGGCGGACATGAGGCGGAAGCGGAAGCCCATGGCGGAGGCCACGGCGGCGGACATGGCGAGGAAGCGGGCGACGAACACGCGGCGGAACCGCACGAAACCACGGAAGTGGACCTCGGCGGCTTCAAGATCACCGTGTTCCAGCCGGCCGCGAATACGACGTTATTCGTCGATTTCCATTTGAGCGGCACCGTGAAAACCGCCCAGGCGGGCGAGTTCAAGCATCTGCTGGAAGCCAACCAGTTCAAATTCCGCGATCAGGTGAACGTAATCATTCGCAGCTCGGGCATGGAGGATTTCACCGACGCGGGATTGGGGTTGCTGAAAAACCAGATTTTGGAGAAAACCAACCGGGCCCTCGGAAAGCCGCTGTTGATTTCCGTGGCCTTCCCTGAGTTCTCCTTCATCGAGCAATAGGCGACGCCGGCAAGCAGGGCAATTCCGCTCAGTATCGCCCGAGCGTCCGCGGGAATGGATTCCCCCCATGGCCGACGATTCCGAAAAGGTCAGCCAAGACGAAATCGAGGCGCTGTTAGCGCGCGGCAAGGGAGGCGCTTCGCCTCCGCCTGCGAAAGCGGCGCCTGCCGAGGACGCGGACAAGATCCTCGGGCAGGGCGAAATCGAAGCGCTGCTGTCCTCCAAAAAAGCGCCGGCCGCTGCCGTCGCGCCGCCCAAGGTTTCCGCTCCGGCTGCCGCCGCCGCGGCTGCCACGGGGTCTAATGCTCCCGGCCAGATTGCCCAGGGCGATGTAGAACTCTTACTGCGCCAGGCGGAACAAGCACTGGCGTCGATTGATGCCGCCGGGCCGTCGTTGCCAAGCGGCGCGGCGGCCTTCAAGTTCGAGGATTTCGCCGGCGCGCCCGCGTCCGGCGATATGGCAACGCTCGACTTGCTGCGCGACGTCGAGCTGGATTTGAAAATTGAGCTGGGTC
>JALHLM010000073.1 GCA_022844585.1 Pirellulales bacterium
ATAGGTTCCGCGCATCCGAGTTGTTGAATGAGCGCCGTTTCGTCCACTTCGAGTGAACTATGCGAACGCAGGTGATGACCAAGGACGCCGTCGGGGCGTGGCTGGAGTATCTGCCGATTGACGGCAGCGCGCCGGAAAAGACGCCGGTGGACACGTTCCCCTTCACGATGGGCCGGAACGAGTCGTGCGAACTGCACATCGACTCCGGTCGCGTTTCGCGCGAGCACGCCGCGATCCGCCGCGAGGGCGCCGACTACTACATTCGCGATCTCGGCAGCACGAACGGCACGTTCCTGAACGGCAAGCGGATCGACGAGTCGAAGATCAATGACGGGGATATCGTCGTCATCGCCGATACAGAATACACCTTCTTCACCGGCAGCGACGTCAACGGCCAGGTGACCGCGACTTGCGTCATGCAAGGCGCCGCCCCGGTGGCCAAGGCCGCGCGGGTCGAAAACGCCGGCGATACGCAACTGATCGGCGAAGTCCGCACCTGGCAAGAGATTGTCTCGCTGCGTGCGATCAATAATCTCTTCCATCCCATCGTCGAGGTCGCCTCGGGCGATCTGTTCGGCTATCACGTGTTCGATCCGCGTTTCCCAGCGGGGCGCGTCACCGCGTTCGATTGCGAGCTGGCCCGCCGCGCGCGGAGCCTGCAACGGCTGACGGCGGCCGAAGAAACGCATCAGCTATCGCGGCCGGCGCGGTTGTTCCTGAACCTCGACGCCGCCGACATCGAAGCGCCGTGCCTTAAGGAACATCTGGAGCAATTGCTCGAAGCCTTGGCCAAGGGTTGGCAGCTTGTCTTGGAACTGCCGGAACGGGCGGTGGAAACCGCGGCCGACCTCACTGTATTGCGATCCTGGCTGTCCGCGCGGCAAGTAGCGCTGGCCTACGAAGGCGTAGCCTCGGGCCGTGCCCGGATCGCCGAGCTGAAAGATCTGCCGCCCGACTTCCTCAAGCTCGATCGCACGATGTTGCAAGGCGTGCATCGCGGCGCGGACCGCCTGCGTCAGGTGGAATTCGTCGTGCAGGCGGCGAGCGAGATCGGCGCCGAGGTGATTGCCACGGGCGTCGACAACGAACAAGACATGGAAAACTGCCGCGGCCTCGGTTGCGGTTACGCGCAGGGCTTCCTGATCGGCGCTCCGGCGCCGCTTTGCGAGCTGCGCGAGCATGCTTTGAGCGGCGTCTAGCAGTCACGTCAGCGCGGCGACTCAACAGAAGACAACAGCGAAACCACGTCCGACAACTTGTGACGACGCGCGTTAGCACCGCCATTGCACGCGGCGCGCCGTCCGATTGAACCAGCACCACATCGCGACCGGGACCATGCCTTCCCTACGTTCATCTGAACCGATCGCCGGATATACCGTCAAAGAGCGCGTCGGCGCGGGCGGCTATGGCGAGGTCTGGACCGCCGAGGTGCCCGGCGGCCTGGTAAAGGCGATTAAGTTCGTCTACGGGTATCTCGACGACGACCGCGCGTCGCGAGAACTCAAGGCGCTGAACCGCATCAAGCAGGTGCGGCATCCGTTCTTGCTGTCGATCGAGCGCATCGAAGTCGTCGACGGTCAGTTGATGATCGTCACCGAATTGGCCGAGATGAGCTTGAAGGATCGCTTCGAGCAATGCCGGGCCGAGCGATTGCCCGGCATTCCGCGCGAAGAGTTGCTCATCTATCTGGGCGACGCCGCGGACGCGCTCGACTTTATGCGCGTCAGCCATTCGCTGCAGCACCTCGACGTAAAGCCGGAAAACTTGCTGCTGCTCGGCGGACGCGTCAAGGTCGCCGACTTCGGCCTGGTGAAGGACATCGGCGTCACCGAAGCCTCATTGATGGGCGGCATGACGCCGGTCTATGCTCCGCCCGAGGTGTTCGACGACCGCCCGGGCGAATACAGCGATCAATACAGCTTGGCGATCGTCTACCAAGAAATGTTGACGGGCGTGTTGCCATTCCCCGGCAAGACCGCCGCGCAGTTAGCAACGCAACACTTGCAGAGTCCGCCACGGTTGGCCTCGCTGCCACCGCACGATCGCGCGGTGATTGAACGCGCGCTCTCCAAGGTCTCCGACCACCGCTTTCCCAGTTGCCGCGAACTGATCGATTTGCTGATCGCGGCCCCCAAGGCCCGCGCGGCGACGGCCGGTGCGGCGCCGCTCGCGGAATCTGCGCCGTCCGACGAACCCGGCGTGGATACATCGACTTGCGCCCGCACACAGCTGCCGGCCGCGAAATCCTCGCCACAGATGACCGCGTCGCGCACGCAAATCGTGGGCGATGCGTCTTTGCCACAGATCGACGAACGGGAGTGGGACGAGATCGATCTCACGCCAGCGGAAGTGGAAAACTTGCCTCCGCTGGACGTCGCTGCCGCGGAACAAGGTTTCCGTCCGACGCTGGTCGTCGGGATTGGTGGTGGCGCCGCGCATGTGTTCGCCCGTCTGCGACGTCGATTGTACGACCGCTTCGGCGACCTTCGCGCGCTGTCGGCGCTCCGCACGTTGTTGATCGACACCGATGTACGGGCCTTCGATGAAGCCGCCGACGCGGAAAAAGGCGTGTCGCTCGAAGTGGCCGACACGTTCGCCATGCCGTTGCGGAAGCCGGAAGACTATCGCGCCGATTCCACGAAATTGCTGCAATGGCTGAGCCGACGTTGGCTCTACAACATTCCGCGCTCGCTCGAAACCGAAGGCTTGCGTCCTTTGGGCCGATTGGCGTTCGTCGATCACGGCGCCAAGTTGCGTGAGTTGTTGCGCACGCAACTCACGCGGATTGCCGACCCGGCAGTGGCGGAGGAATTCGCCGAACGCACGGGATGGAAGTGCCGTGATCCACGGCCGCGGATTATTTTGCTGTCGTCAATCTCCGGCGGAACCGGGGGCGGCTGCGCGATCGACGTGATGTACATGCTGCGGGCGTTGATTCACGATTTGCATTTGAGCGAAGACGGACTCTGCGCTGTGTTCATGCACGCCACGGGCATGCGTTCCCGCAACAAGGAGCTGGCCGCCGCGAACGCCCGCGCGTTTCTGACGGAACTGTCGCATTGCGGCCGCGGCCATTACCCGGGCGAACTGGCACTGAAGATCCCGGCGTTCCAAGGGCACGCGGCGCTGCTGCCGCCGACGTATCTGGTGAACCTGGGCGAGCGCATCAACGAACAAGACTACGAAAACGCGACCGACGCCGTGGCGGAGTATCTGTATCAGGATATTGCCACGCTGTCCGGCGCCTTGCTCGATCAGTCCCGCATGGAGTCGGCTTCCGGCACGAGCTCGCGATCGCATCGCAACCGGCTCCGCTCCTTTGGCGTAACGCAGATCGGCGCCACGCAGGGTCCGTTGCCCAGCGTGCTCGCGGAGAAGCTGTGTTCGAGCCTGGTACGCTACTGGCGCGGCGAGACCACGCCCACGCGTGAGGCTCGCGCGAATTCACTGTTGGAGTTCCGACTGCCGGACGCGGAAAAGCCGGCCGTCGTGGAAGACACGCTCGGCAGCACATGCGCCGAGCATGCCAAGCAGCAAGAAGTCGAATACGAGCAGCTTTGCGGGACGGTAATCCAATCGATCGATCGCACCTTGGGCGGCGACCGCGCGGCCTATTGGCGCAACACCGTCGAGCGATTGAACGCCTCCGAGACCGGCGCCGCCACCGAACCGCTGATGCGCATTCGCCGCGCCTATCAAGCCATCAACGCCGTGCTGGGCAACCGCAAGTCGGCGGAAGCTGTCGACGAAAACGCGGTGACGCTGACCCGCGCCGTCGAAGCGCAGATGTCGCAGTTCGCCACGCATCGTGGTCAAGCGCTGCAACAATGGCTCACGGGATTGGCGGAAGCGCCCGGCGTGGGCGCTCGCGGCGCCGAGCAGGCGATCGACTGGTTCCAACGCCACTTGAGCGCCTGCGAGCAGCGCGTGGTCGAACAAGTGCAGATGCTCCGCGCTCAGATGGAGCCGTGGGATCTCTTGATTCAGCAGACGCTCACGTCACCGGCCGCGCAGGGAAAAGCCAAAGCCGGCACATTGCTCGATCAACCGATGGTCCGCTTGGGCGAGTACTTCGAAATCCGCTTACGCGAAGTCGGTCTCTCCGGGTTGCATCTGCTCGTGCGGCAGTTGCTGGCCCGCGTGACGTCGGCGCAGGACCAACTCAAATCGCTGCGCAAGGATCTCAACGAGTTATCCGCCGCGTTCGACGCCACGCCCGCTGCGGCGGACGCCGGCGCCTTATCAGGCCCGATGGCGGCCGTGCGCGTCGCCGCGAACGATTACATCCGACATCGCTTGACGAAACTCACCGAACAATTCGACGCCGATATCCGCGAGCGCTACCTGAACGCGGTCGGCGGCGTCCGGGCGTCGCTCGAAAAACGTGATCTGCGCCCGCGATTACCCGGCATTCTGTTGGCGGAAGCGCGGCGAAGCGTGTTGCAAGCGCTGTCCGAATTCGACGTCGCAAAAGTGCTGGTCGAGGCTTATCCGGAAGAGACCGAGCTCGCCGAACAACTACAGCAATGGTCCGCGCTGGCGACGCCGGGCGTGCTCGCCGTCGGCGGAGCGAAGCGATTGTTCCTGGCCGCGCCAGCTGGCGAAGCCGCCAATCGTTTCGCGTCGGCCATGCAGCAAGCTGTGGGCGAAGTGGCCACCGTGGTGCCGAATCCCTCCGGCGACCTGGTGCTGTTCTACGAAGCCGAACGCTTGCCGTTAGATCGCGTAGCGACGCTCCTCTCCCGCGGCTACGGAGATTGCGGCGAAGTCGCCGAACGACTGCACACCCGCATCGATGTCGAATGGCCGTCGCTGGACGCCAAACGCGCGCCGGCAGCGGTGTAACGCAGATTCACCACGGAGGCACGGAGTCACGGAGTCACGGAGAGGAAGGATGATCAATGTCGAAAGACGAAATCCGAATGTCGAATCAAGTCCGAATGACGAATGACAGAATGTTGCGTGCCACGCCCAATTGGCAAAGCATTCATTCATTCGACATTCCAACACGCGATACTCGGACTTCGGCATTCGACACGGTTCCTCTCCGTGACTCCGTGCCTCCGTGGTGAATCCCCATTGGATCGCTTCATCCGTTCATTCCGTTCAGGAGCCGTCACTTCTCTCTTCTTTACGGCGTGTCGCCATGCACATTGAACTTGAGGAACTCTCGGATCTGGAGCGCGACCTCCTGAAGGCCGCGCGGGGTAACGGCGGGCAGCTGGCCTTGTTTGCCAAGGCCGACACCCGCGGACCGGCTGTCCGCACGAAACTGCGGGCATTTCACGACCCGCACGATCGGGACATCGCCGGTCAGTACGTACAGGCCCTGCACCATCTGGTGGAGTTGCAATTGCTCCGCTCCGAATCGCGCGAGCAATTCCTGCTCACCAATCACGGCTGGGAATTAGGCCGAAAAGTATAGCGCGGAAACGAGATCGCCGAACCCGGAACGCGTGCGACTGCGGACGTTCCGAGTTCCTAATTCCCCGTTTCCTACTCGATGTACCGCCGAATCAACAGGCCGTCTTCGACGTTGAGCGTTTCGCCGCGTTGGAAGCCGACCGGAATCGTGCGGTCGTAAAGATAGAACGCGCGATGGCGCTCGATCTCTCCGGTATCCGTCCCCAACTCCGCCCCCAACTGCCAGCCATCGGGATGTCCGGCGTCAATCCCAGCCGGATTCGGCGTCACTTCGAAATACCCCACCGTCACCCAAATCGCATACACATTGGACCGCGTGGTCACGCTGTTGTAGATCTTCTGCATCCCAGCGTAGTAGAAGTACGGGTTGCGCTCGGCGTTGTTGTGCGGCGACAATTGAGGAGGGGGTGAGAACAATGGCTCGTCACCGCTTCCCGCTGGCTTCTCACGCAACAAAGTCACGTTGATTGGCTGATTGCGAGTCTTCGGACTGCCGCCTGGCCCCGACGCATTGAACTGCATCAACACGTCCAATGGCACGAACGGATAAGCGCCGGCGGGCCGGAACGGGTTCGCGAATAGTGTCGGATACCCGTTTGACAATTCATCCTGCAGACCGGTAACGCCGTAGCCGCGGCGCGATCGCACAAGGTCGTTCCACTTTTTCGGTTGCGCCCCGCTGGGACCATACACGCCGTCCATCAGTGCATCCCAGACTGCCGGGTCATAGACGGTATTCAGGTTGATCTTGCCCGGCTCGCGATAGCGCGAAACTTTGTTGTAAGGCGGGTGCAAGGCATGGTTGCTGTTTCCAGGTCCGCTGAACTCCGCAGGATCGAGCATGTCGTAGGTGCCCGCAAAGCGCGACGGTACTTCGACGAAGTCGAACAGCCGATAGAGCTCCGGCGCCTTCCCGCGCGTTCGGCCCGGTGCGGGGCTTGCCGAGTTGAAGAAATTCAGCAAGTGCCGGAATCCGTCGCGGAAGGCCGCATTCGGACTGTTGTCGAGCGGGTCCACGGCTGACGGAGCGTAGGGATCGAAAGACGCTTCGTGCGTCGCATGATCCATCAGCAAGCCCGCCGGCGACGTGCCCGGCACCAGCAACAGTTCCACCGGCGAAACGAACGGACGATTGTTCCAGGTCAGCCAGGGCTTCGCCGGACGCGCCGGGTCAACGAACATGTCGCCGTCGTAGGTCGAACTGGGCGTCGAAGGCGTGGAATCGAGCGGCTTCGTCTCGGCGGTATTCGCCTGGAAGACCGGCCCGAATTCCTCGTTCTGCGTGGAGAATCCGTTCAGATGACCAAACGTGCTCTTGGTCAGCGGGTTCGACGTCCCCGTGGCGCCGTTCATTTCCGTGGCGGTATGAATTTCCGGCGTTCCCCACGACGACCACACGTTACGGACTCCAGCGCGATGATTCGCGCCCCGCATCAGCCCACGACGAAAGCTGTCGAAGTGCGCGGTGTCGGCTACCGTCGCGGCGCCTTCCGTTCCGGCGTTCGCGACCACGGGTTCGCCACGGAACGAGCGCAGATCCAGGGGCGCGCGATCCACCGTCAGATACGGATTCGTAAGCTGGTTCCACGGCTGCGTCGGATCAGCGAGTCGCTCCAGGTAGAGCATCGATCTGCCTGTGGGAACATAATCATTGCGTTCGAGATCCGGTTTGCCGCCCGGAGCCGCGGCAGAGTCGATCGGCTGATCCTCCGGCGCCGTGAAGAAATCATCTGGGTGGAACTGGTTCACGGACCGTGGCGCCATCGTCACTGGATTCAACGTGCTGTAACCATTGTCGGGCTCGGACACGCTAAAGCGCGCCACGTTATTGCCCACGACACGCGGCTCAATCACGACGCCGATAATCGCTTTCGCAGCGGTCGGCTTTTCAAAGACGGATCCACGGAACGGTCCAATCCGGCCATCGGGCGCCGCGAGTTGCAGGTGGAATGGATAGGTGTTCTTCTTTCCCCCGGCGTCGTTGGCCGTCGAACGCTCACCGAAGTAAGTGCGGTAGTACGGCCCATTGGTATTCGGCCGATTCTGATCGTCGCAAGGTCCGGCCGGAGCGACGAGCGCGTAGCTGCCCGGTCGAATTACGTTCGGCGCCGGCAGGTCGTTGTCGCGATGAAATTTCGGACGGCCGCCGTGATCTGGTTCGTTCGTCGCTTGACCTGTCGCTGTGAAGTAGCAGATCTTGCCAATGTCGCTATCCGCCAGGACCGGCCGATAATAGACGCGATCCGGATCGTCGAATCGATCGGGATCATTCCCGGAATCCAACGTCGGTTTGTGCGTCACCACGCGCCACACCGGCGACGTTTGGCCGCCAGCAGGTTTCGACAACGCGCCCAGGTCGATCCCGAAGTCGTTAGCGGCGACGATGCCGTGAATCTCCGGGGCGGGTGCTTCGAAGTGCCCGCCCGGATTGAACAACTCGAACGCCACGGTGCCGCGCGGACGCGCCATTTGATCGTAGTGAGGATCCGGATTCGGATTGTCGGATCGTAGCCCGCCGATGCTCTCGTCCGCCGTGCGGCGTTCGTGCGTCGAAATGGTCTCGGTAATCAATAGTTCCGGGCGCTCGCAGCCCCAGAGGACCTCACGAACATTGGCCCCCTCGTCCGTGGTGAGGTCGCCGTCGACGTCCCAAGGACTGTTGTTTGGATCCGGCACATCGTCTGTGAACGGATCGAGGTCAAACTCGAACCCGGTCATAATCGAATCGCGATCGCGGAAATCCACGACATTGACCACCCACTGGGCGATCCGCCGCGCCACTTCCAGCCTTGTATTGGCACCCGTCGTGTCATTCCAACCATCGGTGTCATAGAACTCATAATCTACGAGCAACATCATCAGCGCATAAAGGTGCTTCGCGTAGACCTGCCGGGCCTGCCCATCCCCTAAGTCGTTCTGTAGTCTCGCGGTCCCGCTATTCGGGTTGATGGTGGTTCCGGCGTACGAGCCGGCCTGGATTCCATACCCGTCGTTATCCGGATCAAACCACGCCAGCAAAGGCGGGCGATTGGGATTGGCAAAAGAACGATCCGGTCCGACGACTGCCTCCTGCATGCCCTCTCCGGGCTCGTCGATCACGCCGTTGCCGTTGTCGTCTCGCCCATTGCCGAAAGGACGATTCAAGTCCATCTTCCGCCCGGCTAACACTTCCGGCGGCAACAATTCGCGAAGCGCTACATTGGGATTCGTAATCCCGCTGGCCGCCAGCTTCGCGGCAAGTAGGTCTTGAATCGACTGGTTCTGCGGCCTGCGCACCTTATACGGAGCCGAAACGCCGGAGCCCTGGAGAAACACGTTATCGATGTTCACCATTGCGCTCGAGACTGGCACGTCCCAGCTTTCGGTCGTGAACAGCGTGTTGAACCGCGGATTGTTATACATCGCCTCCTGAACCAGCGACGTCAGTCGCGTGTTATTCATCGCCACGGCGGGGCTGCCTGAGCCGCTGGTCACGTAGTCCGCGTCGGCGTCATAGCGCCGCAAGACGCGCTCCAACTGTTCGGGCGTGAACGGCGCGTCGATCGGCGACGTGGCCGGATAAGCGCCACTGCCCTGCATGACCCACTTGTTCGATCGATGCGACAGGTCCAGTTCATAAGGATCGTTGAACATCTCGCCGATCTCGCCGGCGCCATGGACGCCGCGCCCAGCGACGGAGGCCACCGACGCCAGATACGGATTGCCGCGATAGTCAAGCACGAGCACGCCGTCGCCATCCAGATCCGGCGCGGAGCCATAGCCGTCGACCATCCAGTTGCTGCGACTCGCCAAGTCCGAGAAGGCGTCGACCGCGTAGTTCCGGGGCATCTGCAACTGGTCGAGATTCGTCGCCGTCAAACGCATGTTATTGGCGAGCACGTTGTAAGCATCGGCTGCCCGAAACGTGTCGTCCGTGAAGCCGGGCCGCGGGATGTTGTTGTTCGAAATCGCCGCCGCGCCTTGTAATTCGCCGTAGCGTCCCTCGACTCGCTGCCCATTAACCAGGATGCGTCCTTCCAACAAGTTGCGGTAGGGATCGACCGTATTCGTCGGATCAACCAACACGCGGCGCAAGTTTACTTCCGCCGGGCCGTAGCCTTGACCAAAGGAGAACTCGCCAGGTTGCAAGGTTCCGGCCGTCGCCGACGGAATCGGTCCATACAACGGCGTCGTGCCGGTGCCGGACTGGTAGGCGGCCATATCGAGATGATTCGGGTTGCCATGCGCGTTGAGGTTCAACCGCCCGTCCATGTCGACGCACAGCACCGCGAACATCGGTTTGAACCAGCGACCGTCGGCCGATGGTTGCGCCGGCATGCCCAGGTCGACCCACACGCTGTCGCGCTTGCCGTCGCCGTCGTTGTCGACGTCCCATTCGGGGTTGTTCTGAGTTCCATATCCCCAGAGCGGATGGAACACCGGACCTGTGCTCGGGTCGTTGCCGGGGAAGTATTGATGATCGAATGGATTCGGCCGCATCATGGCTTTGCGCCAAACTGCGGCCTCGCTTTGATTCGCTGTCATTTTGCCGCGGACTGAAACGGCGTCCGTGTCGCTGCGAAAATCGTGCTTCGTTACGCTGCTCACCGGCAACTGCTGCGACCACCAGTTGATCAAGTCCGGACGATGGAACGAAGGCAAACGCGTGATCATCATGTTCGCCGTCGTATCCCAGTAATGCATCGCCAAATGCAGGTTCTGGAAATCGGCCGCATCGTACGGCTCATCGGCGCCGCCGGGGCCGGCGGGGTCGTACGGAAATGCACCAGTTGAGTCCGGGCTCGCCGACGTATAGCCAATGCTGTTGTTTCGATAAGCGAAGACGTGATTTGGCAGCAGCCCCCTCGCCCAACCACCGGCAGGAGCGGGAGTCGGAAGTGCGCCGTCGCCGTCGGTCATCTGCAGCATATGGCCCACGAATCCGCTCTTTTGCGGAACCGTCAGCCCATTCGTCGGGTTATAGTTCCATTTGCTCAGTCCGAATCCGACGCCATTGAAAGGGCGACCGTTGATGACGAAGCGGTCGCCGCGCTGTGGCGCCACATTTCCACCGATGGATGCGACTTGAAGCTCACCGATAAGAGTGGTGGGATTGACCACTCTCGGTTCGTAGTCAACGACGCGTGTGCTCCGTCCGGCTAGAGGACCGGAGGTCATCGTAATCACGCAACCGTTGAAGTATCCGGGTCGATACAGTCGTGATGACATCGCGAACGGATCGTCGTCCCTGTTCAATTCGTTGGCAGCCGGCATCGGACGGTTGAACCACTGATCGAAGTCGACGCGAAGGACTTGCACAACGCCGCTCGTTGTCACGTTCTCCGTTGCGGGAAACGCATTGTTTACGGTCACCTGTCCAAGTACCGCGTCATTTCCGTACATGTCTTCCAGCAAACTATGCGTTTGCAGGACCGACATCGGGTTGTTCGTGCCGCGGACGATTTGCAGCATCGCTTCGTGCAACTGCGATTGCGGCGAGTTGCCTTTTTGATCGGCGCGGGCGGCGGCCACGGCGGTGCGGCGGCCTTGCGAGGCGATCAGCACGAAGCTGACTGTGATCAGCGTGAAGATCGCCAGCAGGCTCAGCACCACCAACAGCACCATGCCGCGGCGCCGCCGGGGAAACCACGACCTCGCCTTGCGTACCGCCCGCCGCCTCAGTGTTCTGCGTGACATCGTCTCGGTCCCTTCTCGCGAATGCGTTGCCTCAAAGCAGTCGCGCGACTTGCCTTCGCGCTCAATCGGCCCGCGAATATCTTGAATTCCGTTGTTCCTTATTTCCCCAACGAATCAATGCGTACAGTGCGTTCGTAGACGGCGACGACGCCATCGAAGATTGACGCCGCCAGATCGACTTCACCGCCCGGATTCAAATCGTCGAACGTAAATGAGTTAGCCGGCGCTGGTGACGGTAGTTGAGTTGTGTTCCAATCCGCGCCATCGAGCGTCACATCGCGATGCGGGTCTTCGCCGGCTGGCGGATCGGTGACGCCTGAGCCGTCGTCGACGGAGACGATGCGATACCACTTCGCCACGACCGGTGCCGCGACGTTCGGCGGATTCGGAATTGTCGGATCGAGCCGCTGACGACCCGTGACCATGATCCACTGATTGGGCCGCAGCTCGCGGAGGTATTTGGGATCTGGATGGGATAAATGCGCGCTGCCGCCGCCGTTGCCGGAGCCGGCGAAATGCATCGATACCGTGCGCTCGGCCGGCGGTTCGTTGTCGTCGGGAGGCAGCAGCGAAATCGGTCGCTTGTAGAACACCACGACCGAAACGTCGAGCGTCCGCATGTTGCCGGCGGAGTACAGCGGGTTCGACGGATTGAAGTTGAACGTTTCCGTCAGCGAAGGACTGACCGTCAGCATCCAACTGTAGTCGCCGATCGTCGAAGGCGAGGCGCGCCTGGCGACCGCTTGTTCCTGGAACTCTTGGGCCGTCGTCATGCCGCTGCTGTTTTGATACAGCATCTGAAACTGCTGCACCGGCCTGGCGTCTTGGTCGTCGGCCACGACGTACGAGAGATCGTCATGTCCGCGGAAAACGCGATCGGCCAAAGCGAACGCCAACTCCTGTTGAGCCTGGCTCCAGGTCGTGTTCTTGAACGAGAAGTCGCTCAGCGACAACCGCGGCACCTTCGGCACGCGCTGATCTTGCAACCCGGCCGCAGTCGAATCGGAACGGATGTTGTATGGAAATGTATCCGGCACCGGCGTATCCGTGGCGCTGCCCCAGATGGCGTCGTAGTTGCGCGGATCGGCGAACATCATCGGGTCGATCGCGAATGGCGGCTGCAGGCCGAACTTGTACGGAGGATCGCCCGGGTTCACCGGGACTGCGACGATGACGTCCTGCAGTTGTTTCGCGGAAGCACTGTACGCCAACCATTCGATCGTGGGATTCGCGGGCGTCGCTGGCGCCGTGCTCGTGTAAGGCTGCAACATCTCGCGCAGCAGCACTTCGCGAAACGCGATCTTGCCGAGCGTCGCGCCGCGGTCGAGTTTGCCGGCTTCCAGGACTTCGTAGCGGCCGATCGGGATCAAGGCCGCGAGGCCCAGGATGCCGACCGTGAGGACGAAGACCGAGACCAGCACTTCGAGCAAGCTGATGCCGTGGCGCTGCCTAGCGCTGCCGATCCTTGCAGTTGCACTTACACTAGCCCGACGCGCAAGCGAGGGGGAATGCACGCCGCATTCGCAAGCCACGGGTAATTGCAACTCCACGTCAACTCCCCCTCGCTTGCGCGTCGGGCTAGTGTGGCGTGTTCCGCGAGCGGGCTGGTTACGTCGCCTGGTTTGCATCGCCTAATTGCCTCCCATCGACTGCCCCTGCCGGGCGAACTCTCGTGCTTGCGATAGTACGGCCCGGGCGTCGCTTTCGTCGCCTTCTTGGAACGGCTGCGAGATTTGATCGCCAGTCGTTAAATCAAACACCGCGGCGTTGGGGTTCGTAGACACCGCGCCGGTTTGGCTCTTCACGCCGATCCACAGGTTTTCGAGATCGAACCAGTTCGGAATCACATCCGGCCCTTCGCCCGGCGGCACGGTGAGCCCCACGGCTTCGCGGCGTCCGACGAGGAATTGCACCGACGACGTGGGGCGCGAACTTCCCCAGGTGGTTGACGCTGTCGGCCCGCCCGCATTCATGCCTTGATGGCACCAAACGCGGTCAATCGAGCCGTTCGGCGCGAACAGCAAAATCACTGGCGAAAGATCGGTGCTGTGGAGCGGCGCGAAGTACGAGCTTTGATCGATGCCGGAGACGCCCAAGTCGACGACCGTGCCCACCGGCAACTGGTAGGAGATCGAGGCCGACTTGACGGGTTGGCGGATGATCTTGAATTGGTAGTCGCCGGGCGGAATGTTCGGCGGCGACATCAAGCGGCGCGGATCGTCGAAACTCAGCGTCCAGATCGCATTGTTGCTGAGCGTGCTGGCGAAGGCGTCGACCGGCACAGGGCCTAGTTGGAAATAGACCGTCTTTGTAGTGTCATTCGGTTTCGGCAGTGTCAATTGATTCCCCGGCGCGGCGCTGTAATTGCCGCTTCCGTCGGAATCGATGTACGGCTCGCCGCTGTCGAATTGTCCGTTGGGATTGAAATCAAGGAACGGCTCGCCCGACCACAAACGAAAGCGCTGTTTGCGCGAATTGAGTTCGATCTGATCTCCGGGGCGGACCAAGGTGAGCCAGTAGTCATCGGGGATCCACTGCGGACTCCCGCCCGGCTGAACGTGCCCGATGCCGATGATCTGTCCGTTGGCGTTCACGCGCATCTTGGTGCGCGTATCGGCCCCCGACCACGGCGGCGGGACTTCGACCATGTGCAGCAGCATCGAGGCCTGCGGCTCCGCTTCCAGGCGTTCGAACGAAACGCCCACCGGGCGGCCGGTGACCATCGCGCGATTGCGGGCGGAGTTGATGAACGTATTCACGCCGCGCGAACCCTCGCGCAACCGACGCCCTGCCATCACGGGCTGCATCACCGGAATCACCGCGGCCGTGATCGCGAGAATGATCCCAATCACGACCAACAACTCAATCAACGTCACGCCCCGCCTAACGGAAGTCATTAGCGCACCTCCAAAGCGTGATTGGTGATGTTGTCGAGATGTTCGTAGTTGCCGTCGTTGCCTTCCTCGTCGTATGGGCTGCCCATCATCCGCGTGAGCGCCGTGCTATTGTCGGCGGATTTCGAATAAGGGTCGTTCGCTAACGGCGTCGTCGCCGAGTAGTCAAACGTGACGTTCTGAACGGCACGCGCAATTCCTTGGATTCCGTCCGACCCTGCCGAAAAAATCAGCGGCATGAGCCGATAACCGCGCCAAGGGTCATTCGCCAGGACCGCTGGAAGCACGGTCGAGCCGGGGCTATCCAACCGCATCGGATCGAATGGATCGTGATCGTCCACCCAATTTCCGGTCTGCAGATCAGTCAAAGCGGCGTCGCCTGTACCAGTCATGCCGGGCGGAAGTCCTTGAGGACTTGACTGCCAGTTGTATGGAGGACCAGGTAGGAACCCCGGCGCCCAACGCAAGAAGCGAATCGGTCGCCGCCAGCCATCGACAAACTCCGGCATGCCGTCTTGGTCGGTATCCGCAATGTCCGACGGATTGATTCGCGGCCCGCTCATCGAGTCGTCGCTACCCATCGAGACGATCATGTACAAACACTCGGCGTCTTCGAATTCGACTGACGGTTGAATAGGTTGTCCGTTCAAGGTGTTGCTGTTGTAGCGCCGCAAGTAGGCCTCCGAAAGCGCGGGCATTTCCGTCAAGGTGCTGATGATGACTGGGTCACCCGGATTGTTCGGGTCGGTCACATCGCTCCAGCGCTCTGGCAGCTCCAATCGCATCAATTCGCGCTGTGCTTTCAATCGCTCGATGGCGTACTGACCAGGCGCCTGGCCGGAAAACTGCGGCATCGGCAACCGCCGCGTCTGGTACGTTTCCCACCGCGACATCAACTGCGTATGCAGTTTCGAGATCACAGCTCGGGTGCGTTGTTCGCGGGCGGTTTCTTGCGCGGTCATGAGGGCGCCCATGGCCATGGCGACGATGATGCCGATCACGGTGACCGTGACCAGCAGCTCGACCAGCGTAAAGCCACGCCGTGTTTGTCGCTCGTTGCCGTGCATAAAACAAAGTCCAAAAAGGCTTGCCCGCGAAACACGCGAAAGGACGCGAAAAAGTTAGGAGTGGAGCTGTACCCTCACGTCGGTTCCCCGCGGTCACAGACCGCGGCTACAGAGGATTTTCTTATGGCTTCTTCTTCTCAAAATCCGATTCGGCGAAGTTCGACAGGTTATCGAGATCGGCTGTTTCGTACTTATCGCCGCCGGGGAACGCCTTCGGGCCTTGCGTGGCCGCGACCGTGTTGCCGTAAGCGCCGTCAAGGCTCGCCGAGAGGATCTGGAACTTCTTTGGGTTGACCCAGGCCTTGGGCCCTTCGCTGGAACGATAGGGCGTCGCGAAACCCCACAACGAATCCTGCTGCCCGTCCGGCTTCGGATAACGCACCAAGGGCGCCTTGTTCGGATCAAGCGTGCCGTTGTTGTCGATCACCAAGTTCGCGTAGCTGCGTGAGCTGAAATACACGTACGGAGGTCCGTTGCCCGCACCGATGTTGCCGGCGGGGACATACTCGTACCAACCATCGCCATCACGATCGACCAGCCGTTCTTCGTTGAATTCGTACAGACTGTTAACGCGCTTCGTTTGCGCTGGTCCTTCGAACGGCATTGATGCGTTGGCGCTGAATCCTCGCAACTTCGTGGAGTCTTCACCCGGCGCAATCGAAAACCCGCCGAGCCAGAATACGATCGCCTCGGCCGGATCGAGCTTGGCGGGATCGAACTGATTCGCATTCGGCTTTCGCCATT
>JALHLM010000074.1 GCA_022844585.1 Pirellulales bacterium
CCGCGGCGCCGATACGGCAATCTTGATGGTGGACCTGGGCGCCGACGACGGCATCGAACATTGCCAGGCGCTGTTGGATCGCTTGAACGCCACGAAAACACGCCTGGCGGCGACTTCGCGGCTCGATGACGAAGACGTCGGTCTTTCTTATACGCAGACGCTGCTCGTGCCGAACAAGATCGACGATCCCGACGCGGCGGTGCGTCTCGACTTCCTGCATGAACTGCTGCCGCTCGATTTGCCGGAACTGGTGATTTCCGCGGAGACAGGGCAAGGGCTGCAGGAACTCAAAGCCGCGATCTACAAGTCGCTCGACGTCGTGCGCGTGTACACCAAAACGCCGACGGCGAAGGAGCCGGACATGACGCGCCCGTTCACCCTACGACGCGGCAGCACGTTGGCCGACCTGGCCGGCATGATTCACAAGGATTTCGTCGACAAACTCAAGTCCGCCCGCATTTGGGGAACAGCCGTTCATGACGCGAGCACCGTCAAGCCAGACTATGTGCTGCACGACAAAGACGTGGCGGAGTTACACGTTTGATCGTTCCGTTTGAACCGCGGAGACGCGGAGGGGATGGGGAGAAATTTAACCGCGAAAGTCGCTAAATGGCGCGAAAGGGAGAATGTACATATGCGTATGGCGATGGCCTGAATTGAGTTTTTCGCGTTATTTCGTGTGTTTCGCGGTAAAGTCCTCTGCGTCTCCGCGCCTCTGCGGTTCAACTTGCTACGTTAGCGCCGCCGGATTCACCACGTGCATCGGCGTTTGGCCGCTGAGTCGTGCCGCGACTTGTTCGGCGACGCGGCGGCGGAGGTCGGCGAGTGATTCTTCGGAGACGAACGCGGCGTGCGGCGTGACGATCACGCGTGGATCGTTGAACGGCGGTTTTGTGAGGTCCGGCGGTTCCTGTGCTTGCACGTCGAGGGCCGCGCCGGCGAGCTGTCCCTTTTCCAATGCCACGGCCAACGCCGCCTCGTCGATCACCGCGCCACGCGCGGTATTGATCAGATACGCCGACGGCTTCATCCGCGCCAGGCGTTTGGCGTTCAGCAAGTGCCTGGTCTCCGGCGTCGCGGGAATATGCAGCGAGACGTAATCGCTCTCGGCGAGCAGCTGGTCCAGTCCTACGAAGGTCACTCCGGGCAGTGGATCGCGGCGACTGCGACTGGTCGCGAGCACGCGCATGCCGAGGCACAGCGCCTTTTGCGCCAGGCGGCGGCCGATGTTGCCGAAGCCGACGAGGCCCAGCGTTTGCCCTTCGATGCGTCGCAGCGGCGGCCCAGCTTGCAGTTGGTAGACGCCCTGTTGTGCTTGGCGATCGAAGAACGCGACTTTGCGCGCCATCGCGAGCAACAGTGCGAGCGCATGTTCGGCGACTTCGATCACGCAGTAGTCCGGCACGTTGGTGACTGGGATCTTGTGCGCCGTGCAATAGGCGACGTCGATATTGTCCAAACCAATGCCCAACCGCGACACGATCCGGCACTTCGGCGCGGCCGCGATCACCTCGGCGGGCACCTTGACCCAATTGGTCATGATTGCATCGACCGGCCCGGCGAGCGCCGCCAATGAAGTGGGATCCTGCTTTTCGGCGAGAATCACCTCGGCGTCGATGCGATCTAATATGGCCCGCTCAATCGAAAGATCCGGCCAGGCAATGTCGGTGATGAGAATGCGAAACGAAGGCATGGGGAGTAGTCGCTGAATTGCAAGAAGGAACTTGAGCGGGAATGACGAATGTCGAAATCCGAATGTCGAATGAAATCCGAATGACGAAGTCCGAATGAACGATTTCCAACTACTCCACCTACTACCTACTTCACCTACTACCTACTTCACCTCCTTCCTACCCCACTCCCCGCTCATAAATCCGATACGTCTTGTATCGCTTTCCGCCGACGGTTTCAATTGTGCGGTTGATGAGCGCGTTGTCTTCGAGGGTCCAGCCGAGCTCCGCGTTGTCGAAGCCGCGGACATGTTTGCCGTACTCCAGCGTGCGGAGGATCATCAGGTCGGTGACGCCGCGGCGACGGTATTTGTCGACCACGCCGCAGGTCAGCACACGGCCGGTCTTGATGTGCTTCAAATTGCGGGCGAATCGTAACCAGCCGAGCGGAAACAAGCGTCCGTTCAGCGGGCGCATCGCCTCGTTGAAATCGGGCAACGTCAGGCAAAACCCGACGGGGCGTCCATCAGCTTCGGCGATCAGCAGCAGTTCGGGGTCGGCCCAACGTCGGAGGTTTTTTGCCAGATGCAACGACTCCGCGTCGGTCATCGGAACGGCGCCCCAGTTGTCGCGCCAGGCCTCGTTGTAGACCTCCAGGCAACGTTGGACGTCCCCGGCAAAGTCGTTCAATCGGAACGCGCGAATCGTGACGCCGCAGCGCCCGACCAACCGCTGCGCCTTTTCACGCCAAGAACGGGCCATGTCGTGAGGGTCGTCGAACCACCAGCCGTAGAGGTCCTTCGCCTTGCCGAATCCCCACGACTCCCACAACGCCTGGTAGTATGGCGGATGATGGTTCATCATCACGCGCGGCGGGGTTTGAAAGCCCTCGATCAGCAGCCCGCAGGTGTAGTTCGTCGAGTAATCGATCGGGCCGACGATTTGATCGCGCCCGCGCGCGCGGAGCCAATCGGCCGACGCCTGGAACAAGGCGTGGGCGACGGCCTCGTCGTCGATCGATTCGAAGAGCCCGACGCAGCCCTGATTCACGCCGTGCTGAGCGTTGTAGCGCGGGTCGTCGCTCACGCAGATGCGGCCAACCACCTGCCGATCTCGATGGGCGAGAAAAAACGCCGCCGAACCGTGCTTGAAAAATGGGTGACGGTCTCGATTGACGAACAGCCGCCTTTCTGCGAGCAGGGGCGGCGCCCAAACGGGATCGTCGGCGTAAATCGTCCAGGGCAACCGAAGAAACTGCCCCAGCTCGCGTCGGCCGCTTACTTCGCGGACCACGACGGAGCTATCCGCCAGGGGAGCGCCACTTTCGGGGCGGGCGATGGATTGGGGAGGCAGCGACATTGCCGGCTTTCCGAAGATTTCGCGCGATCGGCTGGGACGGTGGCAATGTGGGAAACTGCGAAACTTGTGCCGTCCTGGCGGCTGACGGAGGGACCAAGATCCGGGGCGCGACGGCGACGGCAATCTCCTGCGACAGCAAGATGTTACGCCGACTGCCCAATCCTACTCCCTCTTTCTCCCCGACGTATCTCAACGTAAGCTTGAATTAGCTCGCAATAGCGATCCAAGCGGCCTCAAATTAAAAACATGCTCGCCCGACATTGCGGCGGCGCGTGAACCGCCTACAATGGAACTTGGTTCGAGGCAGCTTGCTGCATCACGTGGCTGTTGGCATAGGGTACTCGATTGCTCACCGAACAAGAAGTATCGCGCAGTTGGCGGAAGTTGTTCACAGAGACGGAGTTCACCAGTGAGACGGCCCAACGGGCCGAGGCGTTGCTGGAAGAACTGCGACCGGAAAGCCCGTTGCGGCACCGGCTCGGCAGTGAACTGATCGAAATCTGTCGCATCCGCCAGGTCACGACGGTCGGCTAGTTCAACCGACGCGTGGGATACACCGGGCTCGCTTTCGATCCGCGAGCTGGTCTATGTGGCGGTGCGCCCCGCGCCCGTCTAAACGAGTGCGATTGCGCGGTGCGCTTCTGCGCCACGGTTTTTTGCGCCAAGCCCAGGGAAGGCCGCCATCGTAGTTTGATGATGGATGAGAAGCAGAGAGCCTTCCCTGGGCTTAATCTTCTTCGCGCCGTCGCAACTGCGAAATTCACAAGTGCAAACGACAGAGGCCGCGGACTAATCCGCGGCCACTGTTGATATCTCTCAGCCAACCGTTACTAGCTAGCGGTTGAGTTCCACGCCGAAGGTTACGCCCTGGACGAAGACGTCCTGATCGTTGTTCCGCGTGGTGACCTGCATATCCGGGATTCGGTAGTCGATGCTGTTGGCGGCGCGGGCCAAGCCACTGAAGTACATGCCGGTCCAGCCGGCCTGGAGCTGAATCGCCTGGGTAACCTGGTAGTTGAGGGCGAACCGCAATTCGCCGCCCAACGAAAGCTCCGTGGTGTTGTCCGAGTCGTGGAAAGCCGTGTCCCCCAAGTCGAGCGGCTGATTCTGGTTCCCGGGGAGTAAGCCGTTGCCCAGGCGTCCGAAAATATCGAAGTTCTGGAAGTTGCAGCCGGCGAACGCTCGCACTTCGGAGATGGTCGACACGCGGTGCTTCTTGAACACCAGGCGGCCGCCGATCTGACCGCCGATGATATTGTTATCGACTTCGGTATCCCAGTAGCTGCCGTCAGTGTAGTCCCAGCTATAAAGGCCGTCGTCGGGCACGATATTCAGATTCGGATTGAGTACGCCGCCCAAGCCCATCACGACGAACTTGTCACGCAGATGTAAGTAGCGTGGTCCGCCGAAGACTTCCATGACGCCCCAGCGTCGGAATGGCGTACGTCGCCAGACCCGCATGGCTTCAATGCCCTCGACGCGCGTTTCATTCGTGGCGTGCAACCGCTCGAAAAAGACTGGAAAGAACACCAGGTCGTCAAAGTCCGTCGGGGCCGCCGTATCCGGGATCCCGTCCGGCGGCGGAACCGTGGTCGGGGGCGGAGTCTGGTTCGGCGTGCCCGTGTCCTCACCGTCGCGGCCGAAAATGTTGTTCTGGTTGAGGTCGTCGTCGAAACCGTCCCCGTTCAAATCCACGAAGCCTTCGAGGATCGAAACGCCGTCAGGTCCCAACTGCGGCAGGAACGCCACGCCGACCATGCCCTGAGCACGAATGACGAAATCGAAGAATCCATCCGGTTCAACGTCGACCTGCAAGGGCACGTCGTCGCCGATCAGGTCCAGTCGGGAGTTCTGGCTCGTCGTCTTGAACCCGCTGACCAACCAGCCTTTGTCATCGTCCCCCATGTAACCGACTTCCAGGCGGTTACCCCATTGCGGGTCGCTCTCAATCCAGCCGGTGTCGGCGGTGTTCGACTGAAAGATCAGCCGATCGCCATCCGACGCTGCCGGCTCGAAGCCCGAGCGGCCAATGGTCGTGGTGTCCGGGCTACTGATGGTCCAGTAGATTCCTTCCGCCTTGCCGAACCAGCCGTAGTTCGGCTTGGGGTAGTTGCCGTACAGGCTGAGGTCGGCCGGAGCGCCGATGTCAAAATCCCCGCTTCCCAGGCGGCCCGGTGCATAGTCGTCTTCCGCTTGCCCCAGGGCCGTGGTGGCGAGCCAGAACTGGAGTCCCAGTGCCAGCAGACTTTTTCGGATGCACTTTGTCGCCATGGTTTTCGTCTGCCCTTGCCTACGCAGGGAAATGGAATGGGCGCGAACGCCCATCAAGTTGTCACGGTGCAACGGTCGTAGCGGTAATATCGGCCTATCGCTTCGTGACAGTTGAATAAGAACGGCAAACTGTGCCGGAAGAATCGATCGCAAGGGCGGCTAGGGGGCCGATTTTCGGTACTCTGGACGTGCTGCCGCAGAATGGGTAAGTCGCGATCGAGGAAAGTCGTAGCACCGCCGCCGTTCAAGCCCAGGGGAGGCCTCCGATAACTTCTCCCTTGGCAGGCGTATCGAGGGCCTCCCCTGGGCATGGCGCTAGCGTCGGGCTTCCAATCCGCTGAAAACTGAACACTGGAAACTTCAATCTCCTCCCTCCAACCCGCTAGAATCAGTCCCACCATGCCCTCAGTATTGTTAGACATCCCGGAAGTCGCCGCCTTGGATGGCCGGCAGGGTATCGTGCGGATTCCGCCCGAGACCGACGTGCCGTTGACGGACCGCGTGCGGCAGCTGATCGACACGGCCGACTTCCGGCGGCTGGCGCGAATCAGCCAGTTGGGCTTGGTTTCTCTCGTTTACCCTGCGGCCATTCACACCCGCTTCGAGCATGCGCTCGGGGTCTATCGCCTGGCGCTCTTGTTCTTGAAACAACTGGCGCACGACGAGCGATTCGCCGCCACGATTCGGCCAGCCGACGCCGAGGTCTTCCTGGCCGCCGCGCTGTTGCACGACCTGGGACATTGGCCGTTCTGCCATCCGATCGAAGATATCCGCCTCTCGAGCGTGCCTCAGCATGAACTTTTCGCTAACAGCTTCTTGCTGGAAGGGGACATCGCCGAGGTGCTGACCGGCGAGTGGCACGTGAATCCGCGCGATGTCGTGGCGCTGCTATCCGCCGAGCCGACCGACGCGCGCGGGCGCATCTTGTCGAGTCTGCTCTCGGGGCCGATCGACATCGACAAGATGGACTACCTGAGCCGCGACAGCCTGCACGCCGGCGTGCCTTATGGGCGGCACTTCGATCAGCAGCGGTTGATCGGCAGCTTGTGCCTCAACGCGGCGGGCGACGGGCTCGCGATCACCGAGAAAGGCCGCACTGCGGCGGAAATGATGGTTTTCGCCCGCTATGTAATGTTCAGCGAGGTCTACTGGCATCACGGCGTCCGCTCCGCGACGGCGATGCTCCAACGGGCTTTCTACCTGCTCTACGACGCCTTGGAGTTGGACACGCTGTTCCGAATGACCGAGGCCCCATTTATCGCCGCACTATTCGCGGCCGCGGAAGGAAACCCGGCCAAGGAACTGCTCGACGGCCTGTTCGGCCCGACGCGGAAACTCTACAAACGCGTCGCGCAATACAGCTACATCGAACAGCCGGAAATCCACGCCCGCTTGGCCCGCAAACATTACCCGTACCTGGCGGCCAGCGCCGGGCAGTTGGCTTTGGTGGCCAGCGCCGCGCTCGGAAAGGTGATCGCGCCGCATGAGATCTTGTTGGACGCGCCGCCGATCGAACGTGAAGTCGAATTCAACGTCGACATCTATTATCCGAAGGAACGCCGCTACCGGCCGCTGGAGGAAGTTTCCCCGGTCGTGCGGACATTGGCCCGCGAGCAATTCGACGACTACGTCAAACGGGTAAGAATCTTCGCCCACCCGCGGATTGCGCGGGAACTCCGTGAGCGCGAAGACTTGCCAAAACTGCTTTCCTCGGCGTTGGAGCGGATGGAATGAATCGCACACAAACTGTGGGAGGCGTCTCCGACGCCGATGGAGTTGATTGCGCGCGCCAACAAACAGCCGGTGATTTGCTGGCTCGCGCATCGGCGTCGGAGACGCCTCCCACAGTCTTTTGGCATACATGCATTTTTGCGCTGGCGGTCATTTCATTTTGTTTTGCCGACACATTGCACGCCGAACCCAACGTCATCTTCATTCTGGCCGACGACCTCGGCTACGGTGACTTGGGCTGCTACGGCCAACAGCAGATTCAAACGCCTCATCTCGACCAAATGGCTCGCGAAGGAACGCGATTCACACAGTTCTACGCCGGCAGCACGGTCTGTGCGCCATCGCGATGCGCGCTCATGACTGGCTACCACTGCGGTCATGCCCGGATTCGCGGCAACGGCGTCGTGCCCTTGAACCCGGCGGACGTGACGATCGCCGAATTGCTGCGCGAGCGCGGTTACCACACGGCGCTGATCGGCAAATGGGGGCTTGGCGAAGACGGCACCGCCGGCATTCCCACAAAACAGGGCTTCGACAGCTTCTTTGGCTACCTGAATCAAAACCACGCACACAATTACTATCCTGACTTCCTCTGGCGCGGAGAGTCTCGCGAAGCAATTGCCGGTAATATCGTGGCCAACGGCGTCGCCAGCGTGCGCGGGCACTACTCCCACGATCTGTTCCTGCAAAAAGCCTTGGCGTTCGTCGGTCAACCGCACGACCGACCGTACTTTCTGTATTTGGCGCTGACGATTCCGCACGCCAACAACGAGGCCCGCGAAAAAGGAATGGAAGTGCCCAGCGACGCGCCGTACGCCGATCGTGATTGGCCTCAGCCGCAAAAGAATCACGCGGCGATGATTACGTATCTCGACGCGGGCATCGGACAATTAATGCAGCGCCTTAAGGAAGCCGGCATCGACGATAACACGATCGTCTGCTTTTCGAGCGACAACGGACCCCACCGCGAAGGAGGCGGCGATCCCGACTTCTTCGATTCCAACGGCCCCTTGCGCGGGATCAAGCGCGATCTTTACGACGGCGGCATTCGCGTACCGTTCATCGTCCGCTGGCCCGGTCACGTGAAGGCCGACGCGGTGAGCGACCTCGTCGGCGCCAACTGGGACGTGCTGCCGACGCTTGTCGAGTTTTCAAATGGCACGGCGCCGGCAGGCATTGATGGAATCTCACTAGCGACCACATTGCTCGGAACGGAGAACCGCAAACAGCAAGAGCATGAATACTTGTATTGGGAATTCCACGAACGCGGCTTCGCCCAGGCGATTCGCTGGGGAGATATCAAGGCAGTGCGGCTCAAGCCTGACGCCACGCCAGAGATCTATGACGTGATCGCTGATCCCGGCGAGATGACGAATCTGGCCCTGAGTCGCCCCGATCTGGTGAAGCAAGCGGAGGACATTTTCTCCCGCGCGCGGACGGAAGACGCCGCCTGGCCGATCAAGCGGGACTGACGTCAGGGTCGCGATGTCCGCGCCAGTTTTCCTGTTCGCGTTCATAGTCCAAACCGCGGCGCAGGCACCAGGTCTGCGGCGAGAGGATTCCGGCCAAGTGCTCGATGCGGTTGACGTGCGCTTCGTCCAGCGGATTTCGTACCGCCAAGGACGGTGCCTCGATCTGGATTTCCAGGTCGACCAGTGCTCCGTCCGGCAGATGCCCCGTACGGACCGCGTTGGTCAGGGCGCGGTGCAACACTTCGCGGTCGGCCAGCATCTGTTCCGCTTGCAGCCGCTGGAACATCTTCACCGCCGGACCTTCCGCCACCATCGTCGAGGCATAGTTCGCGTTCGAGGCATCGGATGTGAGCATGAACTCCGGCATCACCAATCGGCTGGCGATCGCCCGCAGTTCCGCTTGCAGAACGGTCACGTAGCTGGCCGCGTTGATCGTCGAAACGGGGAAGTCATACTCGACGTTCGCCGGAGCGTCCAACACGGTCCCCGGGGCATAGCGGCGAAAATGCTGCTTGCGACCCGTGACGGAACTGGTTTGACTCGCATCCGCCTGGTCGGCGACGAACTGTTGCACCGTAGTGCGCGACGCCGCGCGATGCCGGCGAATCAGCGCGATCGCCGACTGAATCTCCGCCACCGTGCTCATGTTGCGCAGCAGTTTCTCGGCGCGACGCAAATTCTTCAGCACCGGGTAGAAAAGCGGCAGCCCGCGCTTCACGTTGGCGTCGACGTTCGCCTTGCGATGCTGGATCTCGCCGGCATCGATCGACTCCCCATCGACAAAGTACGCGAGCACCGTCTCCACGTCCCGCGGATCCGTATAGATGCCGAACGACACCGCCGGCTCGGCCGCGAGCGTCGTCGGCGTCGCGATCTGGCCCGGCTCGACGAACCGCACCCGGGTCAGCCCGTCCGGCGAGAGGAAAAATCGTAAGAACACCTCACCGTCGCGATCACGACGCCTCACGATTTCCTGCTGCCGAGCATGCCAGCGGTTCTCGACAATGAATCGATCCAACACCGCCTGCGCGTCGCGGACTAAACCCTCAGAGACGCTCACACCGCGCCGCGCGACGATGCGATACTGGTGGCCGGCGTCGACAATATAGCTGACGCGGTTCTCATGCCCGTTGATGGCGAATTCGTTCGACACCGCCAACTGCCGGCAATGTGCCCGAGCTTCGGCCAATTCCTGCTCGCTACGCAGTCCCGAGCAGATCGCGCCAGTGCCGGCAAGGTCGCCGGCGACGCGCAACCAACTCTCGCCGTCGCCATCCTCAAACGCCTCGCGCGGATCGACCAGACGATCCCAGAGATCGAAATACGCTTCTTCCAATTGCTGCAGGTCGGGGGAATGCATGAGAGCCTCGGGCGAATGGGAACTTACTTGAGATGAATACGTGGCGGCGTGGAAATGACGAATTCTAATTCGGAATGACGAATCAAATTCGAATGTCGAATGTCTGAATGACATGGGGTCTGGCGCGTCGCGCGCAATTCGATCGATCAGTTCGTCATTCGAATTTGGCGAATTTGGATTTCATTCGTCATTCATTTTTAGAACTTCGTCATTCCTTTCCACCGTTTCCTTCCAGCTCAGCGGCCAGACGTACGGCCATTTCCAGCGCATCCGGGCCGTCGTCGTGGTCGCCGACGGGGAAGGTTTTGAGTTGTTCAACGAGGAGTCGCGTACCAGGCGAGTTCGCCTGGAATCTTAGGCGCCGGCTCGCGAGATACGGGCCCAGGCGGCGGATGCGGACCTTCTTCGAGACGTGATTCTCGATGCCATACGGGCGCGGCGCGATCACGTTCTGGCGGGCGAACTCCGCCGCGAACTGATCGGCCAACAACTCCTGATACTGATTCGTCTCCACGCCAAAGGCGTCCGGTGCGAAGCTCCGATAGTGCGCGACCCCATCGGCGACCAATTCCGGCGTCGGGCGTCGAGCGAGGTCGGCCGACACGTAGATCACGCCGCGCTGGTCAACGCCCAGCAGTATGTAGGCCGAGAAATCGCCCAAGCGGGCTTCGCCGCCCTTGCTGGGATCGAGCGCGAGCGTCTTGATTCGCAAGTTCCTCGGCCATTCCTCGAACCAAATGTGCTCATCGAAGTACGACTCCGGAAATTCGCACAGTTCCGGGTTGAGCGGCGAACCTTGCTTCTCGCGCTCGAATGCGCCGCGGCCGCCTTCCGCGCGGAGGCACATCAACGTGTACAGGTCTTCCTCCTCCGGCCAAAGCAACTCGGCGCCTTCGTCCATCGCCGCGCGCTGCGATTCGTAGAACTCTAAAGCCGCCTGGCGCGCATCGTCGCGATCGCAGTCGGAGTAGATCGCTTCCCAGGCCTCCCAGAGTTCGGCGCGCCGCGGCCAGCATTCGATTGCGGCGAACACGCGCGACGTCCAACCTGCCGTGCGATGTAGTTCCATCGCCAATGCGTCGCGATGGAGCGCCGTGGCCAGATGCACGATATTCGTACGCCGGTTTCCGGCCTTCAATAACGTCCCTTGAAACCACTGTCGTGACGCCTCGCGAGCGGCGGCGGATTGGATGTGCCGGTCGTTCTGCAGATCGTCGCAAATGATCAAGGTAGGGCGCACCGCGCCCTTGCGTTTGCCGCGCATCCGCTGCCCGGCGCCGAGCGCTTCAATGGCCACGCCGTTACGCAGCACAATCGACTGGGCTCGCCAGGTGCGACCTTGCCCCGCGGATTGCGGATAGTCCCGGGCAATCGCCTCGTTCTCCAGCAATTCGGCTTTGATGTTCTCCAAATGCGCCGTGGCCTGGTGCTTACTGTCGGAGACGATCCAGATATACCGCTCGCTCCCTTCCAGCGCCGCCCGCAACGGTAACGCCAGCGTGCCAATCGTCGACTTGGCGCCGCCGCGAGGGCCGACAGCGTTGATCTTCGCACGGCGTTCCTGCTTGGCGGATTCGAACTGCTCTTCGAGCCAGCGATGCATTCCCGAGGGCGGGCGCGTGAAGTGCTGCGGGAGATAGTGGCGTCCCCAGGTCAGCAGGGGTGCTTCGCGATGCGCCGCCGTCGAGGGATCGCCGCCGCGCTGCTTGAGGGCGTCGACGAACATCGAGAGCAGGATTCGCGCGTGCGGCTCACGGAATCGTTGCCAAGAGATCGGAGGAACATTCTTGGTCGCGGCGGTCATGACTTTCGCTCCGACGCTTCAATCTTCGCTAACAGATCTTTCAGACGGTTGAGGATGTTTGTCCGATGCTCAGCGTCTGGCACTTCCGCCAGCACGGCGACGGCCAAGGCGTCAATCAAGGCCCGCACTTTGCCTGGCGCCAGCGCCTTGGGATCGGACTTCGCATAGCGGCTCGGGAACTTTCGTTCCAAGAGCCAGGCCGCCGCGCGCCAGTATTGTTCGCGCAGCGCCGCTTTGGTGATGTTGCCGAGTTGCGCCAGTTCGAAATTCGGCGCCGCCTGGTCCAGCCGCGCCTGAAACGCGGGTTTGGCCGCGGCGGCATCGTAGATTTCCTGGAGCGTCCGCCTCACGTAATCGGCGGCCGACGGCAAATCCGCCCCGGCCATTAGCACCGCGACGACGGCGCTTTGTTCCTTGGCGGTGAGCAGCTTTGATTTGCGAGGCATTGAGCGAGAGTTTGAAGTTTTCAGTGTTCAGTTTTCAGAATCCCTACTCCAACTACTTGCTACTTCACCTACTTCCTCCTCCCAAATACTCAAACGACGCCGTGGCGCGGCCCCAGGAGCCGCGATACCAGCCATTCCGCACTGGCTGCGGCCGCGATCCATGCTTGCGCACGCGATGGAGTCGCCAGCGCGGCGAGCGCTCGCAATGCGCGAGCATCGCCGGATGACTGGAAGTGAGTAGCAAGCGCTCCGCGTTCGCCAGGTGAATATCCGCTACGCATTCCATGAGTCGCGAGCCAATGCCGATACCCTGATAATCCGGCAACGTGACAAGCCGCGTGATGCGCCACGTGCGACGATGCCCAACTTGCGCAAGCGTGGCGCAAAAGGCGATCGGCTGACCGTCACAACTTGCCACAAAGCAGCGCGCGCCGGGCGCCAGGCTTCCGGTCAGATAGTGATGACGGCTAAACATGCGCCACGCCGCACGTCCGGCGCGATGTACTTCGAATCGCAGTCGTGGTCGCCGAAGCCGCCTCCGCTGGCATGTGCCGGTCGCCATGTCGGTGACCCAATCCGGCTCCAGCCATTCGGCGATGTCGTAGTGACACGTGACGGCCACGAAGCGCACGCTCAACGTATCGCCTCGCAGCGCCTTCGCGAGCGCCGCGGCCCCGTGGCGCGCCGCCGTGCGATCGACGACGCTGGTGAACTCATCGAAGACCACCAGGCCCGACGATTCGCCTTGCCGCAGCGCCCGGCCGAGGTCGCAACGAAAGCGCTCTCCGCCGCTCAATACGTCATAGGGCCGCAACCAGGCTGGCGGCGAACCAAAGCCAACGCTGGTCAGCAGACCGGTGAGTTGTTTGATCGGCGCGTCGCCCAGGCAATCGATCACGGCGCGATCTGAGGGCCAAGCCTCGCTCCGATACAGCGCCTCGCCAAACGCTGCCCGGGCGATACTCGACTTTCCGGAACCGGACGGTCCCACAATTAACCCAATCCGCCAAGACTCATCCAAGCCGGGAATCTCAACGGAAAACGTCTCGCGCAACTTCTCGGCCAAAGGTACATCAAACATCCCAGCCACCTGCTGCACGCGAAACGAATCGTACAAGGGGCAGGCGACCGTGGTCTCGATGAGGGACATGGAGCGGAGTTGGAAGTTTTCAGTGTTCAGTTTTCAGTCATTGGAAAAGCAAGCGTCCTCGCACCACGACCTCACCTACCTCCGAGTTGGCTCCAATCATCACTTTGTTACTGCTCCGTGTCCTCCGTGCTCTCCGTGGTAAACCCTAATCACAGGACCAGTACACGGCATTGATAGCCTTGCTGAGTAAGCTGCTCGAACAGCCTCCGTTGAGCCGACTCGTCGTCGCATTCGACCAGGACTTGATACAGGTGCTCCAACCGCAAAGGTGCGACTTCCTCGTCTACGTTTTTGTTCGATAAGTCACGCTTGATGGCATCGGCTTGCGCGCGGACATCGTCCAACAATCGCGGGACAGCGGATTCGCTCGTGCGCACGCGCTCATGCAGCGCCGCGACGGCCTGCGCGTCGGACCTCGCCATTGCGGCGAGCGGGTCAAGCGTCGCCAGCAGTTGCTCCGCTTCGGCTTCGTCGACATCGAGCACCAGCACTGGCACTTCCGCGTCCGGGCTTGTCTCCGCACGGAGATGGCCGTCGATTAATTACAACTGGCCGTTCGGTAACTCGCGCGCGATGAGAGCGCTGGCGAAGCCGATTTCTCGCAAGACGGCTTCCAAGGCCTCACGCTGTTCAGGCGGGTGCATCCGCCAGTTGAGCGGGTGCGGTTGCAGCTCACTCGCGCGCACGCGACGCAATTCCTTGATTCGGTCGCGTAGTCCGGTCGATGGACCCGTCGGTGTCTGGTGGGCGGCGTCCACGCGGGCTCGGCGTGTGTTCGTTGCCCGTTTTCTCGCAGCCTTCTTCATAGCCGGATCACTCTATTCGAGTCACAAGGATATCGGCCAGGAGCGCCTGCCCTGGCGTTCCCGGCCGATCGGGAGAAGCTCAGCGAATGCGAATCGAAACGCGGGAGCGCGCCGGTCGCGAGAACAACCGCACTCGCGGCGCGATACAGGCATTGATGCGCGCCCGCGACAACACGCGCACTTGCACCGGCGGCGCACTCAAGGCGAACGCATCGACTTGCACGGCCAGTGGGGAGAACACCGCCGCCGGCGCGACGCTCACCGCCAACGGTGCGTAAGCGCCGCTGTCAACGAATACGCTCGAGGGCGCCACCGCGACAACACTGTCGCACGCCCGCGCCGCCGGCACGGCGCTAGCGAACAATGCGACGAAAACTACCACACGTCGAAACATGGCTCTGCTCCTTTCAAGAAGTACGGCTAATCAGAGAGTAGGTGAAGTAGGTGAAGTAGTAAGTAGGTGAAGTAGTGGAAGAAGGCTCCCTGTCCGAACCTGAAAACTGAACACTGAAAACTTCAAACTCCCGCTAATACCTCAAATCTCTCGGCGGTTCCGCCCAGGCTCGGAGCACGTCTAGTTCTGCCGACGTCAGCTTCCTCGCTTCGCCCGGCGGCATGTGCGTTACTCCGTCGACGTTGGGCGATGCCGCTTCCAGGATTGCGCGGCGCGGTAAAGGGATAATTAATTCACCAGACACGTCGAAGAACGGCAGCCCGGATTTGGGTGCGTCGCCTTGATGGCACTTCATGCAGTGGAGGCGTAATAGTTGTTCGGCATTGATCGTCGGCGCTAGCTGCGCGCCTGCGATTTGCGCCATCGTCGGAGTGGCCGCAGGCTTCGCCGCGGCGCGGTAACTGTAGAGGAGCACCGGCGGCGAGACGACCACGACTGTCGCCACGGGAATGGCGAAGACGGCCGTGGAGTCGACGACGAGGGTCCGTGACTTCTGACGTGCTTTCGCAGGACGGCAGTCGCCGCCATGGACAACACCTTGCATACAACAGGCAAGCAACAGCAGCGCGAGGCGCTTCACGGCGGATGTCTCCCAACGAATGTTTACTTGGACAGCAATGACGACGGATCGGCTTCGGCACCGGTCAACACGGCCGCCGTCGCGAAAGAAGCAATCCATTGTTCGCGCTGAATGGCGATGCCTTCAGCGAGCGCCAGAAGCACCGGATCGTTCGATCTTCGCGCCGTAACGATGAACGCGGCCGGCTCCATTCCCACTTCGCGCGCCGCCTGATCCGTGGTGACGAGATCATCGACGTACTCTGAGTAAATGCGTCCCAATCCTGCCGCCGTGGAACGGACCGTCAATCCTCGCGCGGCGCGCGCGACTTGCGCGGCGTAGTCCTCGCGATCTCGTTCCAACCAGCGTTCCAGATCGGCGCCGTAAAAGTCGGCGAGTCGTTCGGCATCGCGCGGTCGAGCGGTGAGCAAGTCGACGTCGCCCCCGAGCAACCGCTGTTGATCGTTCGCGAACGGGCGCAGGCCGTCTTCCACATGACACCGTACGCACGAGATCATCGGGGCGATGATGCCCGCGCCGTGCGGATCCGTAGTGTCCTTGGCAATCCGGTCCGGCACGCTGTCTTGCCGCTTACCCTGGGCGTCGTAGAGGGCGAAGCGGTGCAGGCCGTTCGGCCCGGCGGCGATGTGTTCGCCGGCATCAAACTGGAAAGCGAACGGGTTCCGCAGCGGATCACGCTCCGTGGTGGAAC
>JALHLM010000075.1 GCA_022844585.1 Pirellulales bacterium
CAAAATTCATGCCAAACTATCGCTTGGCAGAGACTTTGACGAAAGTAAGTGCCATTGAGCGTGAGCGCCCGGAGCGCACCGGTAACAGACGTCGCTACCGGTGCGCTCCGGACGCTCACGCTTCCGGCTCCAAAGAGGGGCATTTCGCCGTTAGCGCACAAGCGGCCCGGGACGTGACGTCGTGTAGAGGCCCGGCACGAATGGCGCCGGACGTTGGGCCGAGGCCCCGACGGAGGGGTTGGGCGGCGTCGCCACAGGGGCAGGTCCGCCGGGGACCTGCTGCGGCATGGGCGACAGTCCGGCCTTCGTGCCTGTGGCCGGGCGCGGCGGATTCACCAGTTGCGGCGTGGGGCCGGCGCTCACGTTCAATGGGCGCTGCATGATGTAGTTCAGCGGACCCGGGCGCATCTTCAACGAGTCCCGCTGCGCGGCGTCCTGGTAGGCCTTGCCGGGCCACGGGCCTTCGGCCAGGTAGACGTTGTTGTAGTCCAGCAGCGAACCCTTTTCGTAGTGGACGTTCTTCACCGCCACGGCATATTCCACCAGCGAGAAGTAGTACTTCGAGTCGGCCTCCGCCAAACGGCGCTGGGCGTCGAGCAAACTGTTCAGATCGACCTGCAATTCGTTCTGTACTTTGTTTTCGAGCACCAGCAACTGTTGCCGCGCGGCGAGGCGACGATTGAAGTTCGTCTGCGCGACGCGATAGGCGCGATCTTTTTCGGCGATCGCGTTCGCCAGGTCGTGGACGACTTCGCGTTCTTGTTCGCGGAGCACGGCCCGTTCGCGCGCCAGGAACAGTTGTGCGTTCCGCACCGCGGCATGAGCGCGGCGTTGCCCGAACGGGAACGCCAGTTCGGCGCCGAGTTGCCATTCCTGAAAATCGCCCGTGGTCAGGTTTTCCCAGGCGTTGTCGAACGGGACGTTCTCGCCCGTGGGATCGATCAGATCATTGCCGAAGCCGCGAAAACGATAGCGTCCCACGGCGTCGAACCGGGGCATCAGGAAGTTGCGATTGGCGAGCAATTCCAACTCGCGGCGTTTGATGATCCAGCGTTGCCGCCGCAACTCCGGCCGCCGCATGATCGCCTCGGGCAGCGACTGTTCCCATTCGAACTGCACGCGAGCCATCAGCGGTTCGTCGGCCGGACGAATCCAGCGCCCGTCGCTGATCGGCAGGCCGATCAGCAATCGCAACCGCCGCTCCGCCACGTGGACGCCCAGCGAACCGCGGAAGGTGCCGCCGCTGGAGCCGTTGAGCGTGCGCGTGCCGTCGAGCAGGCGTCCAGTGAGGGCGTTTTGCACTTCCTCTTCGAAGCGGAAGTATTGCTCGCGGGCTTGCGCTTCTTTCTCCGCTTCGCCGCCGAGACTGTTGGTGCGATTCAATGCCGCGACGCGCCGCCAGGTTTCCAGCGACCGATTTCGCGCGGCGATCCGCGCGTCGAGGTCGCGATAGGCGTAGTACAAGTCCCAGTAGGCGTTCTCGACGTTGCTGGTCAGGTCGGGCAAGCCCTGCTCGAACTCGGCCAGGCTGATATCGGTGTTCACCCGGGCGATCAACACGCCGAGCGGCAACCCAGGCACGCCATTCGGCCCGGCGATGCGATTGAAGTTCACGCCGCCGCCTTGCAGCAGCGGGTGGCGGAACTCGGCCTCGAGGTTGGTGTTCCAGGCGCTCGGAAAGCGATTGGCCGGCGCGTTATTGGCGTCGTAATCCGTGTTGTGTCGCGCGGTGAATCGCGTGCCGGTCGCGGCGACCTTGGTGATCTCTTCGCGGAAGACCATCGTGTCCTGAGTGAGCACGCGCGTGCCGCCCCCCAGGAAGGAGTTGTTCAAGGCGCGATCGTTCTTATCAAAGAACGTCGACATCGCGAACGAAGCGTCGAACGCGCTCAGCGCTGCATCGACGCCGAAGCGCGGATCGGTCTCGACAATCGCCGGGCCGTGGACTGTGCGGAGCGTGCCTGGCGAGCGCAGCATCGCGCCGCCTAAATCCCGGAGCACCTGGCTGTTCTCGAGCGCCAGCCGCATCGCTTCTTCCAGCGGCAGGTCCCAGTATTGCGGCGGCAGCGACGAATCCAAAGTCTGCGGCGGGAGGGCCCCGACCAGACTCGGATCATGGCAACTGAGGTCCGGCTCGACTTCTTCCAACTTCAGGGCCGTACCCTGATAATGCTTGAGCGAGTCGGAGAGGCCGAGTTTGAGATCGGACTTCGGCGCGTGGCAGCCCACGGCCGTCCACACCAGGGCGGCCGACACGAGCGCGGAGATACACTTACACGAAGTCATCGTCGTGCTTAAATCGGCAGGCGACAGGCCGTATAACCGGTTTTTTCGGCACAATCGCCAGATTTCGCCCAAATTGACTTTGCGGCGATGTGAGTTTGGGAAGCCCTGGCGTTCTGTGTCGACTTTGGCCGGCAGTCGGTCGGACCGAGCACGACGCGGCGATATGAGACATAGTCCCTGAACGGAGTAGCCCGCGAAACACGCGAAACACGCAAAAATGAGAATCAATTGTCGAAAGTGATGTGAGGAGTTCCTCGCGCATCCGGCAACTTTGCGGTAGCGGATTCTTGAGAACGAAGTGGCTCAAGGCAGCCGTCGCAAGCCCTTGAACGTCCGATCCTTTCGCGTTTTTCGTGTGTTTCGCGGGCCACTCCTTCTAGCAAATATCAATCTAGGTACCTTCCCAGCATGGCGGTTGAGCTCTCTGACGCCGAAGATCGCCAAAGCGATGACGCTTGGCGGGAAATCGACCAGTTGCTGGCCGACGTCGCCGCGTTGGCTGGGACGGCTACGGATGAACGCGCGTTTTACTCACGCGCCTTAGAACAGACGCGCAGCGCCATGCATGCGCGCGGAGCGAGGGCCTGGCTGCGGGATCAGGAAGGGAACTGGGCGCCACTCGCGGAAGTGGGCGATTCTTTGACACAAGGCGCGGACGACGGCCGACGCGTCGGGCAAGTTTTATCACGCCGCGAAGCCCGCGTCGTGCAACTATCAACGCGCGGCACCCCGCGGGACGACGACGCGATGCTGGCGCCGGTCGCCGTGGATGGCTGTCTGTTGACGGCGATCGAGGTGCAACCGCGCGCGGGACTGTCCGAATCCATGCGCGCCGGCCAAGAGCGATTCCTGGCGGCGGTCGCGGATTGCGCGGCGGAGTTTCATCGCAACGCCTTGCTGCGCCAACTGCGCGGGCGCGAAGCCTGGTGGCGCAGCTTCGCCGAGTTCAGCGCTCGCATCGCCGAACCGACATCCTTGGCGCGCGTTGCGACCGAAATCGCCAACGCCGCCCGCGCATTGCTCGAAGTCGATCGCGCTGCCGTGGTTTCTTGGTCGGGCGGCCGGGCCACAATGCAGGCCGTGAGCGGCGTCGACGCCTTTGACACGCGCGCCGCAGCGGTGCAAAGCGCCGAAGCGCTGACGCAAGCGGTGCTGCAAATCCAGGAACCGCTTTGGTACCCGACTGATGGCGCCGTACTGGCCCCGCAGGTCGACGCGGCACTCGCGCGGCATTTGGATACTTCGCCCGCGAAGACGCTCGCGGTGCTGCCATTGGCCACGCGCGACGATGCCCCAGCGGCCGGCGCACTCTTGCTGGAACAATTCTCCGGCGCGGCGACTGAGTGGCACGACGGTTGGCCGCATGTCGCAAAGCAATCCGCGCAGGCACTCGAGACCGCGCTCGTCTGGCAAGCCTTGCCGCTCGGCGCGCTCTCGCAGCGCTGGGCGCTCGCGCGGCGTCGCAGCGCCACCGGCAAGCTTGCCAAGGTCGGTATTTGGGTATTGCTGGGCGCGGGAGTACTCGGCGTGGCGGCGCTGATCCCAGCTGATTTTCATGTGTCCGCGCAGGGCAAGTTGCAGCCCGTCGGCATGCGTCACGTGTTCAGCGGCATGGAAGGGGAGATCGTCGAAGTCCTCGCCCGCTCCGGCGAACAAGTGCAGTCAGGGCAAGTGCTCGCGCGGCTGCGCAGCCCGAAGCTGGAACTGGAATCGACCCGCGTCCTTGGTGAACTGCAAACGGCGCAAGCACGGTTGGCGACCCTCGAGGCGGCGCGTTTGGAAAGTCGCTTCTCGACGGCGGAAGATGCGGCGAAAGCGGCGGAGATGACGGCCGAAGACGCGGAGCTGCGCGAAACCGTGAAGAGCCTTACTGCGCAACAGGCCGTGTTGAACGAAGAGCGGAGGCTGCTCGATGTGCGCAGCCCGTTCGCCGGGCGGATCGTCACTCCGTGGGATGAGCTCGACACCTTGCCAGCGCGGCCGGTCCGCACCGGACAACAACTGTTTACCGTCGTCGACGCCGCGGGCGCGTGGCGGCTCGAACTGCGCGTACCCGATCGCTGGATCGGGCATGTGCTGGCCGAGCGACAAGAGGGCGTTCCGCAGCCGGTGAGTTTCGTCGTCGCGACCGATCCCAACACGCGCTGCTTGGGGACGGTGGAGAAGATCGCGCTGCGGGCCAACATTGGCGATGATGGTGAAGCGACAGTGCTGGCCGAGGCCAGCGTCGACGCCAACCAACTCAAGAATCCGCGTCCGGGCGCGACGGTGCAAGCACAGATCGCGTGCGGCCGCCGGGCGTTGGGGTATGTCTGGTTCCACGAAATCTGCGATCGTGTTTCCGCGTGGTGGGCGTTGCATATATAAACGAACGGCGGTGTCGCATGCATACGTTGATGGCCATTCCGCTCGTCTGTCTGGCGAGCATCGTCGGGCAACAATCCGCGCCCGCGGGCAATCCGCTGGCGGTTGATTCCGTGCTCGTCACGCTGATCGACGAAGTCGAAGTGCCGGCGCAGGCGGAAGGCGCCTTGATCGCGCTTACGGTGCGCGAAGGAGATTCCGTTAGCGCGGGCCAAGAGCTGGGCCGCGTCGACGACCTCGACGCCCGTTCCGCCGCGCGGCAATTGGAACTGGAAGCCGACGTGGCGCGGCGCGAGGCGGAGAATGATCTCAAGGTCCGTTTCGGGCACAAGAACGCGGAAGTGGCCAAGGCCGAGTTGCGCCGCGCCGAGGAAAGCGTGAAGCAATTCAGCCGCGCGGTTTCCGGCTCCGAGATCGACCGGCTGCGCTTGACCGCCGAACGCACCGAGTTGGAGATTCTGCAGGCCGATCACGAGTTCGCCGTCGCCAAGCTCAACCTGGGCGTGAAAGAGAACGCCCACGCGTTTGCCTTGGAAACGCTCTCGCGCCGCGCCATCGCCGCGCCGATCGACGGCGTCGTCGTGCAGGTGAATCGCCAGCAAGGGGAATGGGTCAAGCCGGGCGACTCCGTCCTGCGCGTGGTGCGTATCGATCGCCTCCGCACCGAAGGTTTTCTTATGCACAACGACTTTCCAGAAGACCCCACGGGACGCCGCGTCACCCTCATGGTCGATCTGCCGGGACGCAAGCAGGCTAAGTACCCGGGAAAGATCGTCTTCGTCAGCCCCGAGGTGAACCCCGTCAGCGGCCAGGTCCGCTTCTGGGCGGAGATCGAAAACCAGGACGGCAAGCTCCGCCCCGGCATCAAAGGCCGCCTGGCGATCGAATAGCCGGCGCGCCGGTTCCGTTGTACGGTCGGCACTGGGAAGCGATAATCGGTATCTACGTCCGAAGATCCTGCGGGAAGTGCGGAGCGCCGTCACACCAACCCGAAGCGCAAGCGAGGGGGAGTTGACGCCGAATTTCAGCGCGATGTCGCGCCGAAATAGAACGTCCGCTCCCCCTCGCTGGCGCTTCGGGTTGGTGTTTGCAGAATACTGTCGCCCGACGAACCACATGAGACATTTCGCGCTGGCACTTTATCTACTTTCGCTGACGGGCTTGGTCGCGCTGGCGCAGAGTGGTGGTGTGCGGCCGAAGCGGTTGGTGTCCGGCACAGCGAAGCCGCCGAAGTGGACCGCCGCCGAGCGCGGAGCTTTCTTCGAGAACGCCGCTGACCAGTTGGGCCCGGAACCCGTGGCCAGCGCAACGTCTCCAGTCAACAGCGGCACGTCTGATACGCAGAGTGAATCTCCGGCGGCCGGCGGCTTCGCCTGGTCGAAGCTGATCGCCGCCGACAACCTGGAGAGCGAAGTCAAATCGCTGGCCAAGCTGCTGGACGCGGCCGTCAAGTCTCCAAATGAATTCAAAGGTGGCGGGTTCAAGACGTCGCGGCGCGAGTTCACCAACCTGGCCGCCATGTTCGGCATCATCGCGGAATACGACGGTGACGTGCGTTGGCGGAAACAAGGCGCAGCGCTCCGCGAAGCATTTGGCCGCGCCGGCAAGAACTGCAAGGTCGGCACCGACGCCACATACGCCGAAGCCCAGCGCCGCGCCGAGGAACTCGCCGAGTTGATCCGCGGAACCAACGCGCCCATGGAAGCGGGCACGGCGGAAAACAACTGGAGCGAAACCGCCGATCGCGCGCCGTTGATGGAACGACTCGAAATCGCCCGCACGGAACGGCTCAAACCTTGGACCGCCGCCAAGAATGATTTTACGGCGCACCGGGAAGAAATCATCCACGAGGCCGCGCTCGTGGCGGCGCTATCCGAAATCATCAAGCACCCCGGTTACGATTTCGCCGAGGACGAAGGTTATCGCCAGTACGTCAAGAACTTACAAACAGCGGCGATCGAAGCCACGGCAGCCGCGCAACAGAATGATTTCCCAGCCACGCAAGCGGCAATCAGCGCACTCGGGCAGAGTTGTGATCAATGTCATGGGGATTATCGGTGAGAGTGGAGGAGTAAAGGAGTAAAGGAGTAAAGAATCGTTGAGGCATACGCTGCATACCAAATCAAACCGTCGTTAAGAAAACTTCTTTACTCCTATTCTCCTTTACTCCTCCACTCTCCCCCCATGCGACCCAATCACGGCGGCGGCTGGCAGGCCGTCTTCTATACCTGGCGTAAGGCACGCGAAGTCGGCGGGATTCGCCGGCTCTGGAAGGCCATGCGCAGCAAGAACGCCTGTAAGACGTGCGCGCTCGGCATGGGGGGGCAGGCCGGGGGGATGGTCAACGAGGCGGGGCATTTTCCCGAGGTCTGCAAGAAATCATTGCAGGCGATGGCGGCCGACATGCAGGGGGCGATTCGCGCCGGTTTCTTCGAAACCTATTCCGTCGCGCAACTGCAAGCCTTCTCGCCGCGCGAGCTGGAATCGAGCGGGCGATTGACGCAGCCGCTCGTGTACGAGCGCGGCGCGCAGCACTACCGGTCAATTACCTGGGACGAGGCATTCGATCGCCTGGTCGCGCGACTCAAGGCGCTGCCGGCCGACGAGACGTTTTGGTACTTCAGCGGCCGCAGCTCGAACGAAGCGGCGTTTCTGTTGCAGATGTTCGCCCGGCTTTACGGCACGAACAACGTCAACAACTGCAGCTACTACTGTCACCAGGCCAGCGGCGTCGGTCTGACCAGCGTCACGGGTTCCGGCACCGCGACGGTCAAGCTCGAGGATCTGGAAAACGCCGACCTGGTGTTCGTCATTGGCGGCAATCCGGCCAGCAATCATCCGCGAATGATGCGTTCGCTGATGCAGGTGCGGCGCAACGGCGGCCACGTCGTGGTGATCAACCCGGCGATCGAAGTCGGGCTGGTGAATTTCGCCGTGCCGAGCGACGTCCGCAGCATGTTGTTCGGCTCACCGATTTCCAGCGTGTACCTGCAACCGCACATCGGCGGCGACTTGGCGCTGCTGACCGGCCTGGCGAAGCGGATCGTCGAACTGGGCGCGGCGGACCAGCAATTCCTGAACGACTTTTGCGACGGCGCGCCGCAGTTCCTGCAGTTGCTGGATGAAACGCCCTGGCGTGAGATCGAGCTCAAATCCGGCGTCGCGCGCGATGAAATCTTCCGCGCCGCCGATCTGTACGCCCGAGCCAAGCGCGCCATCTTCGCCTGGACCATGGGCATTACGCACCACGCCAACGGCGTGCAGAACGTGCAGGCCATCGGCAATTTGGCCCTACTGCGCGGCATGGTCGGTCGCCCTGGTGCGGGCTTGCTGCCGATTCGCGGGCACTCGAACGTCCAAGGGATCGGCTCAATGGGCGTCACGCCGAAATTGCGCGACGCCGTGTTCGAACGCTTGCAGCAGCACTTCCAAGTGCAGTTGCCCACAACGCCGGGACTCGACACGCTCGGCTGCATGGAACAAGCGTCGATCGGCGCGTTGAAGCTCGGCGTGTGCCTGGGTGGGAATCTCTACGGCTCCAACCCCGACGCGCGTTTCGCGCGGCAATCGCTCGGCGCACTGGAAACGCTCGCCTATTTGAGCACCACGCTCAATACCGGGCACGCGCATGGATTGGCGAAGGAGACGCTGATCCTGCCGGTGCTGGCGCGCGACGAAGAGCCGCAGCCGACGACGCAGGAGTCGATGTTCAATTACGTCCGTTACAGCGACGGCGGCCCGCAACGGCTCGATGGTCCGCGGAGCGAAGTGGAAATCGTCGCCGATCTGGCCGACCGTGTGCTGGCTGGAACTACGCCCATCGATTGGCGCGCGATGCGCGAGGCCCGAAATATTCGCCAGGCGATTGCCAAGATCGTGCCAGGCTTCGAAGAACTGGCTGAGATCGATCGCACGCGGCAGGAATTCCAGATCCCGGGCCGCACGTTTCATGAACCAATCTTCGCCACACCCAGCCGCCGCGCGCGGTTGCATACGTTTACGATTCCAGAGTTGCAAACCAACGGCGACCAGTTGCGATTAATGACCGTCCGCAGCGAAGGGCAATTCAACACGGTCGTGTATGAGGACTACGACGTCTACCGCGGGCAAGATCGCCGCGACGTGATTCTGATCCATCCGGATGATTTGCGCCGCCTCGGCATTGCGCCGAACGAGCGCGTGATCGTCCGCAGCAGCGCCGGCGAGTTGCGCAACGTCATCGCCAAGAGTTACGACGCCATCCGTTCCGGCAACGCGCTGATGTACTATCCCGAGGCCAATGAACTGGTCCCGCGCTCGGTCGACCCCGCCAGCCGCACGCCAGCCTTCAAGAACGTGCTCGTCGACGTGCTGCCGATGGTCGCAACCTTGCCAACTCCGGCGACGGAAAACGGCGCCGCACTGCATACCGACGACGCCGTCGGCAGCCCCTCGCGCGGCAAGCTCAAGGCTTGCTGAAGTTTCTGCGTGGTTTTCACTAAGCCCATGGATGGCCGCAACCAGCGTCGCCGAAAAAAGTCGCGCAGACGGCCTTCCCTGGGAGCATAGTCGTTCACCCCCGCCCCCAGGGATGGCCGACTGGGATCTGCCCGCTACCATCGTTTATGAACCGCGATCCCTTAGCTTAGGGAAAGTGAAACGTATTCGACTCTTCCGCGAATTCACGATTGTTCAGCGCCGTTGCTCAAGCTCCGCCCCTTTTCGGCGAATACCCCGTTAGTTGGACGCCTTCCAGGTTGTTCGTCGTGGAGGCGCGATGGTAAGATCGGTAAGTATGACTCCGCTCAATTCTCCGGCAGCTTCTCCTCCCGCCGGCCTTAAGTCGTCCTCGTTACACGGGGAATTATCCGCGCTGCGCATCGACCGCTCGGCGCCGCGCCCCCGCTCGGCCGCCGCCACGCTTGGCTGGTTCATGTTGATCGTCCTCTTGCTCGGCGGCGCTGTCGGTGCCGGCTATTGGGCGTTGCAAGACCGCCTGTTTCCGGCGCCGCTTGTGAAGACCGACTCCGTGCGGATCATGACGCTCGGCCAGGTCTCGACGCAGTTGACGGCGACCGGCTATTTGGAATCACGGTTGCAAGCCGCCGTCGGCGCGAAGGTGCCGGGGCGCATCGCGCGGCTGCCGGTCGTCGAAGGGACGAAAGTCAAAACCGGCGACGTGCTCGCTGAACTGGAACACGCTGACATGGATGCCGCGCTCGCTTCGCGCAAAGTGGCGGTGACGCTGGCGGAAGCGCAAATCGCCGAGGCGCAATTTAACCTCACGCAGGCCGAGCGCGATCTGGCGCGGGAACGCAACGTTTTCGCGCGCAAGGCCGGCACCGACGCGGGCCTGGAACGCGCCGAGACCACCTATAACGCGGCCCAGGCAGTGCTGCATGCCCGGCAAGCCGCGTTGGAGGCCGCCAAGAGTGCCGTCGTCGAAGCGGAAGAGGCGATCAAGAACATGTTCATCTTCGCCCCGTTCGACGGCACGGTGATCACCAAGGACGCCGAGCAAGGCGAATCAATCATGCCCGGCGGCATGGGGGTCGGCTCCGGCCGCGGCTCCGTGATCACGCTGGCGAACCTGAACGAGTTGGAAGTCGATACCGACGTCAAGGAGGACTACCTCGGCCAGCTCCGCAAAGGGCAGCCCGCCCAAGTGGTCGTCGACGCGGTGCCGGATCGGCGCTATAAGGGCCGACTGCGGGAAATCATCCCCATGGGGGACCGGACTCGCGGAATTGTCAAAGTGAAAGTGTCGATTCTCGATCCCGACGAACGACTATTCCCTGAACTGAGCGCCACGGTTAATTTCCTGCCCGACTCCGCCGGAACGGAAGAAGGCGCGAACCAGGCGCTTTTGAAAGGTGTCTTCGCGCCCATCGCCGCGGTCCAGGAACAAGGGGACGAGAAATTCGTCTGGGTGCTGGAGCAAGACGTCGTGCGACGGACCACGATTCAAACCGAAGGCGAACCGCACGACGGCCTGGTCGCGGTCAAGAACGGTCTGATCGGCGGCGAACGCGTCGTCACCGGCCCGCCAGCCGGATTGAAGGATGGCGATCGGGTGAAGACGGAGGAGTAGGGAGGCGACGCCGACACTAGCCCGTAGCGCAAGCGAGGGAGAGTTGACGTCGGAGATAAATAAATCGAATACGCCAAATCAACCCTCCACGTACGCCGGATGGCAATCCCTGCGAAACGGAAAAGACTCTCTGGCGTTTACGTGAACCGGAAACCGGCGTTCCCTCCCCCTCGCTGGCGCTACGGGCTAGTGTGAGAGGATTTGCCGGGCACACATCGCAAGGAATTCTCATGCCTTATGACGCTTCCGATTCGGTCGTGCAGTTGCTGGATGTCAGCAAGGAGTTCATGCGCGACAAGATTCGCATTCCGGTTCTGACCAATACGACGTTGCACATCCCCAAGGGGGATTTCGCCGCCATCATGGGGCCGTCCGGATCCGGCAAGTCGACGCTGTTGAATCTCGCCGCGGGGCTCGATCGGCCCACGACCGGGCGCGTGATCGTCAACGGCCAGGACCTGGGCGTGCTCTCCGAAGCCGGGCTTTCGCGCTTTCGCAGCGAGAACCTGGGCTTCATCTTTCAGATGTACAACCTGATGCCCGTCCTCACGGCGTTCGAGAACGTCGAACTACCGCTGTTGTTGGCACCGCTCAACCGCGCACAGCGCCGGCAACATGTCGAGGCCGCGCTCCGCATCGTCAGCCTGGCGGATCGGCAGGATCACTACCCCAGGCAACTCTCCGGCGGCCAGGAACAACGCGTCGCGATCGCCCGAGCGATTGCCAACGACCCGGTCCTGCTGCTGGCGGACGAACCGACCGGTAACCTCGACGCCACGAGCGCGCAGGAGGTTCTCGACCTGCTGGAACTGCTCAACACGCAATTCGGCACGACGATCATCATGGTCACGCACGACCCGAAGGCGGCCCGCCGGGCGAAACGGCTGCTGCACCTGGAAAAGGGCACGTTCGTCCAAGCGGACATCGAAGCCCTGGAGACCTCGCGATGAAATTCATCCCGCTGATCATCCGCAACGTCCTCCGCAACAAAATCCGCACGCTGTTCACCGGCTCGTCGATCGCGATGAGCTTGTTTTTGGTGGTGCTCTTGTATTCGTTCTTGATGATTCAAGATGAAATCCTCGAAGCGACGAAACCCTACAACCGCATCATGGTAACGAACGTGCAAGGCCTGACGGGCAATTTGCCAATCGCTTACCTGGATCGCATCCGCAAGATGGACGAGGTGCGCAGCGCAATCCCGTTTTCCTGGTTCGGCGGGAGGTACCGTGAAGAGACGATTCCATTTGCCCAATTCGGCACCGATTCGAAATACGTCACGGATGTGCTGCAAGAGTACAAGGTGCCGGACGACCAACTCGACGCTTGGCAAGCGGACAAGACCGGCTGCGTCGTCGGAGCGCTGATCGCCAAAAACAAAGGTTGGAAGATCGGCGATAAGATCCCGCTTAAGGGGGACATCTATCCGGTCGATCTAGAACTGACCGTGCGCGGCATCTACGACGGCGATTCGACCGTGGACCGAGAACAACTCTGGTTCCATTTCGAGTATATGGACGAAGCGCTCAAGGCCAAGCAACAACCTATGGCTGGCAACGCCGGAATTGTCATGCTCCGCGCCAAGTCCGGCCCAATCATGCCGGAGTTGATGGAGAAAATCGACAAGCAATTCGCCAGTTCCGATGCGCCGGTACGCGCCATGACTGAGAAGGAATTTCAGCAGTCGTTCATGGAGATGATGGGAAGCGTCAAGTTCTTTATCAACGTCATTTCCGGCATTGTCGTGTTTTCGCTCTTGATCGTGGCAGGCAACACGATGGCCATGGCGCTGCGCGAGCGAACGCGCGAAGTCGCCGTGCTGAAAGCCATCGGGTTTGGTCGCGGCACGATTCTCGGCATGGTCCTCTGCGAAGCGGTCATCATCGGTTTGCTGGGCGGCGTCGCCGGCGCACTGGGGGCCAAACTGCTGTTCGCCACAGTTGATTTTAGTCGCTGGCTGACGGGCTTTGGCTTCCTATACGTGCCCTGGCGCACCGCGCTGTTGGGCCTGGTGCTGGCAGGATTCATCGGATTGGCAAGCGGCATTATCCCCGCTTGGCGCGCTGCGCAGCTTTCGGTGGTCGACGGCCTTCGAAAGATTGTCTGACGCAATTGCTTCTCGTTTCTGGAAAGTTGCCGTGATTCCGATCAAATACAATCTCCGCAGTCTCTGGGCGCGCAAGGTCGGCTCACTGATGACGATCGCCAGCACCGGCATCGCCGTCGGCGCCAGCGTGTTTGCGCTGGGACTTTCCGCAGGCTTGGATCAGACGCTGGAGGTGTCCGCCGGACCGCTCGATATCATTGTGCTGCGTCAAGGCTCTTCGTCCGAAACCGCGAGCGGCGTTTCAGAAGCCGTGGCGCGCGAAATCCTGGCGCTACCGGGCATCGCCACCGATCAACAAGGTCGGCCGTTGGCCGCGCCTGAATTGGTGGTCGTGACCTACCTGCCGCGCCGGGGCAACGCCGGGAGCGCGAACGTCACCATTCGCGGTGCGCTGCCGGTTTCGCGCGACTTGCGCGAAGGAATGAAGGTCGTCGAGGGACGCGATTTCCAACCCGGCCTGCGCGAGGCCATCGTTAGTCGCAAACTGGCCGGTCGTTTCGAAGGACTGGGGATGAATGAGGAGTTTGTCGTCCAAGATAAATCCTTCAAGGTCGTCGGGCTCTTCGAAGCGGGGGGCGGCGCCACCGAGTCGGAGATTTGGACCGATCAGAAGGTGCTCGCCCAGGTCGCCAACCGGACCGGCGGCACGTCTAGCGTACAGATTCGTGCCGCGAGCAAAGCGGCTCAGGAAACGCTCCTCAACCACATCAAGGCCGACGAGCAAATCGCTCTCAAGGCAATCACCGAAGTACAGTATTTCGCCGATCAGGCCCAAGCAGGTCTAGTGCTGCGCTTGCTGGGACAGATTATTGCCTTCTTTCTCACAATCGGAGCGATGTTCGCCGTGGCTAACACCATGTACGGCGCGATTGCCACGCGGGCCCGAGAGATCGGTACGCTCCGCTCGTTGGGCTTCGGGCGAGGAAGCATCCTCACGGCATTCCTACTGGAGTCGTTGGTCTTGTGCTTGGTGGGAGCCATCGTGGGTTGCCTGGCTTCGATTGCGCTGACAAAGCTGTTTGGCGGCCAAAGCGCCGGCACCATGAATGGCGTCACATTTACCGAGATTGTCTTTGCTTTCAGCTTCGGCCCCAACGTGCTAATGAAGGGCGCGCTCTTGGCAGTATTCCTGGGAGTCGTCGGCGGTTTTCTCCCGGCGCTTCGCGCCGTGCGAATGAAAGTGGTGGATGCGCTGCGAGAAGTTTGAGCAGAGTTTGAAGTTTTCAGTGTTCAGTTTTCAGTGAGGACAGCGCGCCCAAGCACTGAAAACTGAACACTGAAAACTTCAAACTCCCCTCGCTCACTCCTCCTCCTCATCCTCCACGCCCGCGTACTGACGGCCCGGCGTGGGAATCTTGGGACGGTGCGGGCCGGTGACGCTGCTGCCGAGGTCCATGTTTTCGCCGAAGTAGTATTTCCGCGCTGCCGGGTGCCGGGTGACTTCCGACGGGCGGCCGTGGCAGAGGACCTGGCCTTTGCGGATTACGTAGCTGCGATCGGTGATCTGCAGCGTTTCGCGGACCTGGTGATCGGTGATCAGAATCGAGATACCGTCGGCGCGCAATTCGCGCACGATCTCTTGAATGCTGGCGATCGTCACCGGATCGATGCCCGTGAACGGTTCGTCTAGCAGGATCAATTTCGGGTTCGAGACCAGACAACGCGCGATTTCCAATCGCCGCATTTCGCCGCCGGAGAGTTTCATCGCCGTCCGCTTGCGCAGTTCGCCGATACCAAATTGTTCCAATAGTTCGTCGCAACGCCGGCGGCGGCGCTTGCGGTCGAAGCCGAGCAGTTCCATCACGGCGAGCAGATTCTGCTCGACGGTGAGCTTGCGAAACACGCTCGATTTCTGGGCCAGGTAGCCCATGCCGCCGTCGCGGGCGCGGCGATACATCGGCCAGCGTGTGACATCGTCGCCATTGAGGATCACGGTGCCGGCGTCCGGCTCGATGATCCCGCACGTCATCAGGAAGCTGGTCGTTTTGCCGGCGCCGTTAGGGCCGAGCAGCCCGACGATCTCGCCTTCTTCGACCTCGAAATCAACGCCGTCGACGACGCGCTTGCCGCCGTAGATCTTGACCAGGCCGGAAACCTCGAGCATCGGCATGTTGCGGGATCCTCCGTGATCCGAAAGTGTCGCTGAGCGGATCTGCTACTTCACAAACTCCATGTCCTTCACGTTCGGCACCGGGAAGAACCAGGAGTGGGGCCAATAAATGAACATGGCTTCGCCAATCAACAACCGCCGCGGCACAAACGGGTCGGGCCCCCACAGCCGGCCGTCGGCGCTATGCGGGCTGTTATCACCCAGGGCCAGGAAATCGTCCGGGCCGGTCGTGAACTCGACTTGTTGCAGCTTCTCGAATTGCCCCCACATGGCGGGATTCGACATCGCGTCGCGCTGCGTTTGCTCACTCGGATTGACGATCAACACTTCGTTGTCTTGATAGTCTTCAAGCACTCGGTACTCGTTGCCGCGCGTGGCGATATAGTAGATGTCTCGCTTGATACGCAGGTGATCGACCGATGCGGTCGCGCCGGTCACTTGAATCCCGGCCGGGGCCAGATCAGCTTCCGTCGGGCGATTGTTGCGATCGCGCGGATCCGCCGTGGCGAAGCGATACTCCGTGCCCTCCTTGGACTCTACGCGCGAGCCATCGACCCAGAGTCGCAGTTCATCGTCGAAGTTGGAGAAACGCAGCTCATACGTTCCTGGGCCTCGAACGGAGGTTTGGACGACTCTTTCCCACGGCTTACCATTGTATGCATTCTCCGGAATCCCCAACGCCGTCAGCCTGGCTTCGCCGGTTTTCAGATCAATGTGGCATTGGAAACGGCACGGCGTGCGATCGCCGGTGGCGTTGATCGTGCTGCCTTCGACCAATT
>JALHLM010000076.1 GCA_022844585.1 Pirellulales bacterium
ACGGAAGAGAGTCTCGGGGAAGGAGAGTAGGTGGAGTAGTTAGTAGGAAGGAAGTAGGTGGAGTAGTTAGTAGGTGGAGTAGCAGGCAAGAGAAGAGCGGCGCATCCGCCCTACTTCACCTACTGACTACTTCACCTACTCCACTTACTTCCTCCTCACCGATTAAACAAGAACGCGGGGCTGTTCAGCAAGGCCCAGGCGAGGTCTTGGGCGCCGCGCAGCCGGGCTTCGGCGGCGTCGCGCCCGATGGTTTGCAGCGCCTTTTCATGTACGCGGAGTTGCTCATCGAGCGGGCGATAATACGCGGCCAACTCGGTGCGTTGCGCATCGGTGCGTTCCGCGCTCGGTGTCGCCAAAATCGCCGCGATGGAACCCGGCAGGCCCTCGATGCGGACCGGCCGCGCGGCCGTCGTTCCGAGCAGCCGGAACCGGCCGATCGTGTGCTGAGCGCCGTATTCTTGAATCAACTCGAACGTCAGCGCCGCCTCGTTGGCGTGTTGCACGTCGGCACCTACCTCGAAGACGGCCGTGTGCTGCTGGCCGAAGGAGGGCATCACCGCCCAGCCGGTGGCCGGGTTACCGTCGATCGCGCCGCCGACGTGCCAGCCGTCTTGCGAGAAATCCGCCTGAGCCACGGTAAACGAAAGCGCAGCTGCATCGCCTTCACCGGCCGTGGCCGAGGCGCGGAACTCGCTCAACACGAAGTTGCCGTTCACCGCGCGGCCGGGGCCTTGCGCGGACAGCGAGTCATCCGGCAACACTTCCAGGCGAATCGCCGTCAAGGTTTCGAGCGGCGTGCGGGCTTTGATCGTGACCTGTTCTTTGTCCGGATTAGGTCCGCTCGCCAGCCACGAGCCATCCTCCAGCAACGTGAACTGCGTACCCGAGGCCGATTGCACGCTCTCGACCGCGAGCGGCGTCCAGGTCTGCGCGGCCTGTTGCGCCTCCCAGGCAGCCTGATTGGCCGGTAGCACGTCGTGCTCGTACGCTGCCAAGGCTGCCGTCAGTTGTTCGCGATCGGCTTGCGCGCCATGCATTGCTTCCACGCCAATCGCGATTTCGGCCTCGTTCGGCACGCGATTCAGGATCGCCACGAACAATTCCTCGACCACCTTGGCGTCGTCCGCGTGTTCGCGCACGACCGCTTCAATGCGATTGCTCGGCGCGCCGATCGCCTCGGCGAACGTCGGACCGTTTACCAGGTTCAACATCTGCCCCAGCATGACGCCGGACGAACGCTCGCATTCGCAAGCGCTCTCACGCGGCGGTCGGCCGAACAACTCCAGGAACCCGTCCGGCACCTTGGCGCCGGAGTCGGGCAGTTGCGAGGCCAGCGAACCGTCCGGCAAACCAGGCAGCGCGGGCCGGTGCCCGGTGACTTGTTGCAAAGCGTCGTACAGCGTCTCCGCCGGCAGCCGCCGCGGCACCGCATGGGCGTAGTTTGTTTGATCGTCCTCGTTCCAGCGATTTGTGACAATCGACAATTGATATGAACGCGACTTGCAAATCGTCCGCATCAATTCCCGCACGTTGAAGTTCGACGCCACGAAGTCGTTCGTGAGGCGTTCCAGCAACTCGGGGTTCGACGGCGGGTTGCCCGCGCGGATGTCATCCACCGGCTCGATGATGCCGACGCCGAGCAAGTAGCTCCAGATGCGGTTCACATAGCTCTTGGCGAAGTATTGGTTGTCTTTCGACGTCAACCAACGCGCCAACTGCACACGCCGCGAAGCATGTTCCGCTTCCGATCCCGGAGTCGGATACGGGAAGCTCGGCTCGGCGATTTTGCCGGTGCGGTCATGCGTCACTTCGCCGGAGTCTTGATCGTAGATGATCTCGACCAGCGCCTTGCCGAACTCCACGTCGGTGCCGCCGATGCGTTGTTCCGCGTAATCCGGATGGTCCTTGCGCGTGACCTGCGCGAAGTACGCGGCCAGATGATAGTACTGGTCCTGCGTCCAACGCTCGAAAGGATGGTCGTGGCACTTGTTGCAATTGAATCGCACGGCGAGGAACAACTGCGTCGTGTTCTCCATCGTGTCGGCGGGAGTCCGCAGCACCTTGTAATAGGCGGCCGGCGGATTCTCCAACGTCGACCCATCCGCCGTCAGGACCGCGTAGGCGAACTGATCGTACGGCATGTTCGTCGCCACCGCCTGGCGAATCCAATTTCGCAACGCCGTGGCGCCTTGTTCGCCCAAAAACTTGCGATTCACTTGCAACATGTCGGCCCATTTATTCGTCCAATGCTCGACGAATTCGGGGCTGCCAATGAGTTGATCGATCAATTCATCGCGCTTCATGCGCGACGGGCGCTCATCCGCCAGGAACGCCCGCACTTGTTCCGGCGTCGGCGGCACGCCGCAAAGGTCGAGCCGCACGCGACGCAAAAACTCCGCGTCGGTGCAGAGCTCGCTCGGCAGAATCTTCAACCGCTGCAACTTGGCGTCGACCAACTCGTCCAAGTGATTCTGCACCACGGGCTGCTGCCACTCGAAACCGCTCCGGTCCCCCATGACCACCACGGTCGTCGCCGCATACGATCCTTCGAAGCGGGCCAGTACGGCCGCTTCGCCACGTCGTACGCCTGTTGCGAGGCCGGCGCGGCCCACCGTCAATACCTCGGTCAGGCTGCTTTCCATAAACGCCTCGGCCGAAACGTCGCGCACCTGGCCGTTCGTGTACGTGGCGATCACCTTCATCTGTTGCTTCATGCCCGGCAGCGGTAGCGTCGGATTCTGCGGGATGATTTCGATCCCGCTCACGCGCGGCGCGTCGAGGTCGAGCTTCACGCCTTGCGCGATCCACATCCGCAGCAACTCATAGTACGGCTGCCCCGGATGCATCAGCACGCCGCCGACGTGCGGCGCGACGCCCGAGGGCTTCAATAGCATCAAGCTGTGGTCCGGCGCGGCGCGATTGAACCGCCGGCCTTCCAGATCGTCGGTCAATGCCCGGTGATCGTAGATGGGATCGTAGCCGCGCAAGGAAAGCTTGAACCCGTTTTTGCCGTCCTTCGCCCCGTGGCAAGTGCCGGCGTTGCAGCCCAGCTTGCCGAGCGCCGGATTCACGTCCCGTACGAAGCTCACATCGAACTTGGCTTCATAGCCGGTCGCTTTCACCGGCACGGCAACCTCTTTTCCCGCCAGCGAGAATCGCAACTCGCCCGCTCCGTCTTGCTTCGGACGCACCAGACCTGTCGGCGAAACCTCCACGAACTCGCTCGGCGCTTGCACCGCGACCATGCGCGTGACATCCAACTCCTCGCCCGTCGCCAACTTGCCGGTCACCAGCAGTTGGGAATAGTCGAAGCGATCGTCGAACACGATCTCGGCGGGATCGACGGTCAGTTCGACCAGTTCCATGCCCGGCGCGAGTTGCTCGGCCGTCGCGGCGTCCTCTCCGAGCGCAAGTCGCGGAGCGCCCAGCAACAGCATCGCGATCACGCAGCGGAACAGCATCCGAGTATCGTTCATGGCAACCTCGTGTAGGGTCGTCAACAACTGCCACACTAGCCCGTAGCGCCAGCGAGGGGGAGTTGACGTCGCTCAGTCCTCAAAGTCGAAACGCTCCACAAACCTACTTGGTCGCGCCCGGCTCGCCGGCAAACGCGACATCATTCCCTTCCACCGGCACCGGCACGAACTCTCGCTTCACCTCGCCGGTCGCCGCATCGAACAGCCGCAGCTTGCCGTCAAAACCGGCCGCCGCGCCGATCGCGGCATCCGGTGTCAGATCCACTGCAAACACCGGCCCAGGTTCCGTTTTCAACTTGGAAATCAAACGGCTGTCGTTGGCGTCGTACACGCGCACTTCGCCCGTGCCGTCCGAGCTGCTGCCGGCGATGATCTTGTTGCCATCCACGCTGTACGCGACGGAATACACGCGGCCCGGCATCACCTCGAACTCGCGCAGCTTGTTGAAGTCGTCGCCGATCTGCCGGTTCTGCGTGCGAAACATTTTGTAGATCTTCGGCATGCCGTCCGCGCCGCCGATTAGCAACTCATCCTTCGTTGGATGGCGATCCACGCTCGCCAGGCCACCTTTGAGCGCGCCCGGCGTGATGCTGGTGATGTTGTCCTCGAATCGCTGCGTGGCTAGCTCCGTGAGCTTCATACTTTGATCGCGGCTCACCGAAACGACGTGCGTGCCTGCAACCGAGAACACCGTGTCCAGCACCCAATCGCTGTGCGCTCCTTGATAGAGCACCGCCGCGCCGGTCGTGGCGTCGATCGCCCTCAAGGTATTGTCGCCGCACCCAAAGGCCAGCTTCGTGCCGTCGGGCGACCAGCTCGCGCCATACAGCGTGTCATAAGTGACCGACTGCGAGAACAAGAGCTTGCGATCCGCGACGTTCCAGATCTGCACTTCGCCAAAACGCGATGGCGCCCCCCCCGTCACGGCGAGCTTGGTTCCGTCTGGTGAAAAGGCGAGCGACTCGACGCGCTCGGAGAGTCCCACCAGCCGCGCGACCAACTCCGAACCGTCCGCCTTCCACAACAACACTTCGTGATATCCCGACACGGCCAACAGCGCGCCGTCCGGCGAGAACTCCAGCGCCGTGATCACGGGCGCTTGTTCGTATTTGGGCGGATGCTCTGCGTCGATCACCTCTTGCGCGGTGACCGGCGTATCGTCCGGAGCGCCGGCCTCGATCCAGCGCCTGATCAGATCGACCTGCGCCGGCTTGAGCGGCGGGGCGTCTTTGGGCATCGCCGGCGTCTCGCCTTCCGGTGCAGTGATCTGTTCGACCAACGAACTTTCGTCCACTTTGCCAGGAGTGACGATTGGCAGTTCGCTGTCCCCAGCCTTGAGGAGCCCCGCGTGGTCAGTAAGTATCGCGCCGCCGCCGGGCTTGGCCGGTTGGTGGCAGCCCTGGCAATGCACTTGGAGAATCGGCCGCACGTCGCGATAGTAACTCACGGAAGCGACGGCATCGTCGCCGCGCGCGTAGCCGGGAATCCAACTTACGCCCAACGTCGCAACCAGCACCGGCAACCAGCGAAGGCGATACATCCAACAGCTCTCCAAGACGGAATGCGCGCCGGACTTGCGGCGAAATCGACAGGATGGCACAGGCGGGGCAAAGCGGCAGGCGGGGCCGGATGGCCGTTCGCATCGGCGATCTTGAATATAAACTGGTAACCGCTTTTGAAGCAAGTATTTGAGTCGATTATAATCAACTCCCGTCGGCGTCCGCTGGACGCGTTTCCGCGCCTTTTCCCCCGCTTCGCGACGTAAAGTTCCGCATGCTCCAGCCCGACGTGGAACTCGCCGCGCTCATCCGCCAGGCCCGGGAGGGGGATTCCGCCGCCTTGGGGAAGTTGTTGGATCAGTATCGGGCGTACTTCCAGATTCTGGCCGCAAGGGGCATCGGTCCGCGGCTGGGGCGGCGTTTCAACGCCTCGGACGTTGTCCAGCAAACCATGCTCGAGGCCTGCCGCGATTTTGTTCAATTCCTCGGCTCCGGCGAGCCGGAGTTGGTCGCCTGGCTGGAACGCATCCTGCAACGCAACATCGCCCAACTCGTCCGCGACCACGTCGCCACCCAGAAACGAGCCGTCGGTCGCGAACAGGCCTGTGAGGGCAACGACGCCTCCGGCGCGGATCGCTTCGACCCGGCGGCGCAGCATTCATCCCCGAGCCAGCGCGCCATGCGCGGAGAAGAGGCGATTCACCTGGCCCGCGTGTTGGCGGCACTGCCGGAAGACCAGCGCGAAGCGGTTCGCCTCCGCCACTTGGAAGGCTGGACACTGGCCGAAATCTCCGACTACTTCAAACGCTCGCCCGCAGCGACCGCGGGGCTCATCAAACGCGGCATGCAAAAGCTGCGTGAGAAACTCGGCGCTGACCTCAAGTCCCTCAACGACGACAAGTCCAAGAACACCAGCCCGTAGCGCCAGCGAGGGAGAGTTGACGTTGCCAACGGCGCCGAGATCACACTCTCAAGGACGTCGCGTCAGAACGCATCTCCTCATTTCGGCAAATGGTCCATCGCCACGACCGGGACGTCGCCCGACAGCGATTCCAGGAACGCGACGAGGTCCTGAATCTCTGTTGGTCCGAGGTCGAGCTTGCGGATCAACGGGCTTAAGTTCTTGTTGGGCCGCCCGCCCGCCACGAGAAACGCGATGACCTCTTGGAGCGTCCCAAGCGAACCGTCGTGCATGTACGGGGCAGTCCCTTTCACATTGCGCAACGACGGCGTCTTAAAGGCGGCGTAGTCGGCCTCGTCGTTGGTGACTCGATACCGCCCGTCGTCAGGGATGTAGTAACCGCCGAATTCATGCAAGTACTCGTAGCCTGCGCCAATGCCCAGGTTGTGAAACTGTTCGTCCGTGAAATTGGGCCCGGAGTGGCAATTTGAGCAACCTGTGCGATCGCTGAAAAAGAGCTCCATGCCGCGTTCCGCAGCCGGTGAAAACGGCCTTTGGTTCGCCCCGGCGGCGGCCTCGTCATATAGCGATTGTTCTTCGGGCGTGAGCGATGCACGTTCGCGTCCCTCGAATCGCTTCAATGCAACGTGATAGTCATACGCGGCCGGCCCGGTGACCAACGCGCGCTCAAACGCGGCGATCGCCCTGGTCATATTCGCGTAGCTCAACTCGCCGTAAATCGCTTCGAACTGCAGTCGATATCCTTCGCTCGCGGAAAGCCGTTGCTCACAATCCTCGGGCGTCGTGTCCATTTCCTGCAGATGGCGAATCGGAAACTCCACCTGGTGTTCCAGCGACACTGCGCGGCCGTCCCAAAATTGGTGCGTCGACAAGATGCGATTGAGCATGGTCGGCGCGTTCTTATGTTCCGTGAAGACCGTGGCGCGCGTGAAATGCTGCGTGGGAGCATGACAAGTCACGCAATCCAAACCGCCATCCGTAAAGCGGCTTTCGACGAACAGCTGTCGCCCCAACTCGATCTTGGCCCGCGTGAGCGGATCCTTCGCCGGAATCTTCAGCTCATCGAGAGATCCGCGCAACCAAAGCGGCAATTCGAAATCCAGCGGTTCGTGATTCTTTGGATCATCGAGCCAGTCGCGAATCTCCTGGATCGACAACTTCGCGCCGCCGGGAATCCCCGCGAACAACGAGCTTGAACCCAAGACGACGCGCCCGCCAATTTGTGTGTCCGGCGGACGAATCGAGGCCGTCACAATAGGAGTCGTTGCTTTTTCGGCTGGCTGGCGATTCACGTACCAGGCAGCGCTCACGATCCCCAGCAAACCGAGCAACACCCCCAGCCGCGTCAACCACAGCCCGGATCGCTCGGCTGCAGCGTCAGCAACGGATTCCGCCACCGCGGCGCGGGAACTCATACGCAACACCCAGCTCGAACGTCTGGAATAGATCAGATCTCCGCCCGACCGCCTCAGGCAGTGCTCCTACTATCATACCGCGCGCCGCGATTTCGTCACGGTTCTTCAAACAATCACGCGGAACCGAGAAACGCCTGTGGGAGGCGTCTCCGACGCCGATGGCGCCGTCCAACACGTTCCCCTGTCGGCAGCCCTTCCCTATATTGTTCCCGAGACGCTCCTCCAGCCCACCAGGAACCCGGACATGTGCCGCCTCACTGTCCTTTATGGCCACCCCGCCGACCCGGCGGAGTTCGACCGCTACTATCGCGAGGTCCACATCCCCATCGCCCGCACCATGCGAGGGCTCAAGGGCTGGACGATCGGCAAGTGCCAGTCGGCCGTCCCCGACGAGCAACCCCCGTACTACATGATCGTCGGCCTCTACACTGACACGCGCGCCCAGATGGACGCCATCCTGACCTCGCCGGAAGGCCAGGCCACGATCGCCGACGTCCCAAAATTCGCCACCGGCGGCGTTCAATTCCTGTTCGAAGACGAGGAAGTGCTGATTCCCTTCGAACTGACGTCGTAGCCAGTGGCGTCCGTCGATCGACAGTCTTCCTGCGGCTACTCCCCAATGCAATACAAATGCTCGGCGGCGCGGATCAGGATTTGATCGCCGACGAGCGCTGGGGAGGCGTCGACGGGTTCGCCGAGTTTGTTAATGGCCAATTCTTCCAGCGTCGCGCCGTGGCGAATCACGGTCGTCACGCCGTCGCGGCTGGTGAAATAGATCTTGTCGGCGGCCGCCACCGGCGAGGCGTAGATGTCGCGAATCTCCGTCAAGCGCGTGGGCGGGATCAACACCTGCCCGGTGCGGGCGTCGATCGACGACACCGCGCCCGAGCGTTCCTTGGTGAAGTAAAGTTGTCCCTTGTAGACCGTGGGCGACGCGACATACGGCGCCGCGTCGCGGTTGAACCAGCGAATCTGCGGCGAATCGCTGATATCGCCTTTCGCGTCGAGGGGCATCGCGTAGATCGCGTTGCCGCGATAGCCGGTCATGCAGATTACAAAGTCGTCGATCCGCACGGGGCTGGGAATCGGATTCGTGACCTGCCCACCGCACGACCAAAGCAATTCGCCAGACTCCAGGTCGTAACTGCGGACCTGCGTGCCGTTGGTGACGATCTGCGTCCGCCCATCGAACTCCACCGCCAGCGGCGTCGCCCACGTGGTGACTTCCTCGCGCGGCTGCTGCCAACGGATTTCACCGTCCGACGTGTTGAGCGCGAAGATCGCCGAATTCTCTTCCTGATCCCATGGCACGATCAGCGTGTCGCCGACCAGCGCCGGCGAAGCCCCTTCGCCGAAGCTGTTCCGCGTCCGCATGTCGCCCAGGTCCTTCCCCCAGATCACCTTCCCCAGCATGTCCAGGCAGTAGGTGCCATGCGAACCGAAGTTGGCGTAGATCCGCTTTCCATCCGTGACGGCCGAAGCGGAAGCAAACGTGTTCGTCTGATGCCCGCTCTCATTCGGCACCGCACGATTCACCGTCGTGCGCCACAACTCACTGCCATCGGCCAGGCTGTAAGCAAGCACGATGAACTCGAACTCGTTGGTCGGCGCCTCGCGATTTCCCCGTCCGCCGCCAGGGCCGCCCGCAGGTTCCGTCGGCACAGCTTCAACCGGCGCATCCGCCGGCGGCTTCCCGGTATCGATCGCGGACAACAAGATGATCTGCCCATCCCAAACAATCGGGCTGCCGCTACCGCGCCCCGGCACCGGAACCTTCCAGCGAATGTTCTGCGTGTCGCTCCATTCCAACGGCGGATTCGCTCCTTCGAGCGACCCGTCGTAGTTCGGCCCCCGCCAATTCGCCCAATTGTTCTCGGCCGCTTGAACGGATGCGAACGGCGCCAATCCAGCGAACACAAACAACGCTAAGCGAATCGCCACAGAATCGAAACGCATGCTGGGTTCCTTGGGAGGAGAGCAAGGGAAATACGAGCTGTGGCAGCCATTCTAACCCGCCGATCGGGTGACCGCACAACCCACCCAAAAGTTGCGGGTTTTCGGCGGGGCGGACATAATGGCTTGGTCTTACAGCCATTCGATTTACTGACCCCAATCTGCCCGAGAAACCTGGTGCCATGACACGACTGTTGGCGCTATTCGTCAGCGTTCTTGCCATTTCGAACACGGTTGTCCACGCGGATATTTTTCGCTGGGATAACGGACAGGTTATTCCCGGGACGGAGGGGATTACGCCCGGACGGGGTGTGCATGTACAGCTGGACCATCGTGAGCTGGCATATGCGGCGTTAGACGGCAAGTATCTTGCCGAGGCGCGCTTCGACTTTTCAAATCTCAGTTTTGCACACCTTTATCAATCCAACCTCGCAAACGCCAACTTTAGTGGGGCCAACCTGACAAATGCAGACCTGCACTTCTCGACACTTGTGAGCGCCAATTTGGGCGGGGCGACGATCACTGGCGCGCGACTCTATGACACTACTTCGCGAGGTTTCACCAAAGTTCAGCTCTATGCGACAGCCAGTTATCTAGCAAAGGATTTGACCGGAACCTGGCTTCAAGCAAACGACCTCAGTGGTTGGGACTTCAGCGGCCAGAATCTGACCAATGCAGGGCTCGATGGCTCGATACTTACAGACGCCGACTTCCGCGGAGCCGTGGTGACTGGGGCAAGCTTCCTTGGCACTACTATGCGTGGCTTCTCCAAAGAACAACTCTACTCTACGGCCAGCTACCAAGCAAAGAATCTCACAGGCATCGGGCTTCGTCTCAACGACGTCAGCGGTTGGGACTTCAGTGGCCAGAACTTGGCCAATGCAGAGATCAGTTCCTCGACCCTTACGAACACTGACCTGAGCGGCACCAACCTGGCAAACGCACGCCTGGATTCCTCAATGTTGACGAGCGCCAACCTGAGCGGGGCCAACCTGACCAACGCACACATGTATGGCTCAACGCTCACAAACGCCAACCTGAGCGAGGCGGTGGTAACCGGGGCAAGCTTTGCTGGCGCCACGTCGCTCGGTTTCGTCAAGGAACAGCTCTATTCGACAGCAAGTTTCCGGGCGAAGGATCTGCAAGGAATTCGGCTTCAAGCCAACGACCTTAGCGATTGGGACTTCCGCGATCAGAACCTGTCCGACGCATCGCTGAACGGCTCGAAGTTAACGAACGCCAACCTGAGCGGGGCGACGGTAACAGGCGTAGACCTTGGGGACACGACATCCCGCGGCTTCACCCAAGAACAACTTTACTCGACGGCGAGTTACCAGGCAAAGAACTTGAAAGGAATTCAGCTTCAAGCAAATGATCTGACGGGCTGGGATTTCCGCGGCCAGGACTTGACCAATGCATTGCTGATTGATTCAAAGCTCGCACACGCCGATCTGAGCGGCGCCAATCTATCCAACGCCTACCTGGTTGGCATGGCGCTCTCGAACACCAATCTAAGCGGAGCCAATCTTACCAACGCGCGTCTGAATTCCGCGACGCTCACCGGCGCCAACCTAAGTCGCGCCAATTTGGCGTACGCGCGCCTGGATTCCGGGATGCTCTCAGCCGCAGATCTGAGTGGAGCCAATCTGACCAACACGAGTCTCGTTTCGTCGACTCTCATGGGCGCTGACCTGAGCGATGCGGATATGAGTAATGCAAACCTTGATTCCTCGACGCTCAGGAGCGCCAATCTAAGCGGAGCCAACCTGGCCAGCGCGCGCCTAAATCACTCGACGCTGACAAGCGCTGACCTGAGTCGGTCCAACCTGACCAGCGTAGACCTGCGTTTTGCCACGCTGACGAGCGCCAACTTGAGCGGGGCGTTGGTGAAGGGGGCAAACTTCTCGGGCGCCACACAGAACGGCTTCACAAAGCAGCAGCTCTACTCGACGGCCAGCTACGCCACGAAGGATTTGCAAGGAATTGGACTTCAGTCGGTCGACCTCAGCGGTTGGGACTTGAGCGGCCAGAACTTGGCGCATGCCGAACTTAGCGGCTCCACGCTCACGAACGCCAACCTAAGCGTGGCCAACTTGGCCGAGGCACGGCTGGATTCCGCGTCGCTCACGGGCGCCGACCTGAGCGGAGCCAATCTGGCCAATGCGAATCTGTATCTGGCTACGCTTACAACCGCCAACTTGAGCGAGGCGGTTTTGATGGGGACAAACTTTCGCGAAAGCACGTCGCGTGGTTTCACCAAACAACAGCTCTATTCGTCCGCCAGCTACCAGACGAAGCAATTGCCAGGTATTGTGCTCGGCGATAACGACCTTGGCGGCTGGGACTTCAACGGCCAAAACATGGCCAATGCAGACATCAGTAACTCGACGCTCACCAGCACCGTCCTGCGCGGTGCCAACTTGGCGAACGCACGCCTGGATTACTCGACGTTTACGAGCGCCGATCTGAGCGGCGCAAACCTGACGAACGCATCTTTATATTCCTCGGCACTGACAAGCGCCAACCTGCGCGAGGCTAACTTAGTGGCCGCATTCCTGGAATCCTCGACGCTTACCAGAGCTGACCTGAGCGGGGCTGACCTATCTAACGCTAAACTAAGTTCCTCGACGCTCACGAATGCCAACTTCAGCGGAGCCCTGGTGGCCGGCACGTCCTTGTCGGACACCACCTCCCGCGGGTTCACCATTCAGCAGCTTTACGCTACGTCCAGCTTCGAGGCGAAGCATCTTTCTGGAATCCGGCTTCAGTCGAACGACCTCAGTGGCTGGAAGTTCAGTGGCCAGGATTTGACCAACTCGCAACTCGATGGCTCGAACCTCACAAATGCCGACCTGAGCGGGGCCAATCTGAACGACTCACACCTCGATACCTCGACGCTCACGAACGCCGACCTGAGCGAGGCGGTTGTCGCCGGAGCAAGTTTCTCAGACACCACCGCGCGCGGCTTCACCAAGGAGCAACTGTACTCGACAGCCAGCTACCAGGCGAAAAATCTGGCAGGAATCGGGCTACAGTCCAATGACGTCAGCGGCTGGGACTTTAATGGCCAGAGCTTGGTCAACGCGCGACTGAATAGCTCGACGCTCGCCTACGCTAACCTCAGTGGCGCGAACCTGAACGATGCTCAGTTAGAGCAATCGACTCTCACAAACGCCGAACTGAGCGGGGCTGAAATTGCGAGGGCAAACCTTTCGGGCACCACTTCGCACGGCTTCACCAAGGAGCAGCTTTACGTAACGGCCAGCTACCGGGCAATGAATTTGGCAGGAGTCCGGCTTCAAGCAAATGACCTTAGCGCTTGGAACTTCAGCGGGCAAAACCTGGTCAACGCATTTCTTGACTCATCGACCCTAACGGGCGCCGACCTGAGCGGAGCAAACCTCGCAAACGCAAACCTGAGCAACGCTACGCTTAGGAGCGCCAACTTGAGCGGGGCCAACTTCGCCAACGCGAATCTGAGTTTCTCCACACTCAGGAGCGCTAACTTGAGCGGAGCGGTGGTGACGGGGACAGACTTCTCTGGTGCGATCGTTCGTAGGGAACAGTTCTATGCTACGGCAAGTTACCAATCAATGGACTTGCAAGGAGTCATCTTACGATTCAACGACCTTAGCGGCTGGAACTTCAATGGCCAGAATCTGACGAACGCGGTATTTGATTCCGCAAACCTCACTGACAGCGATTTCAGCTTTGCCGACACTCGCGGCACTCAAGGGATGGACCCAGCCGGTGCAACAACCCGCAATGCAATTCTGTCCAACGGGACCATCGCGGGACTCGACTTGGCCGACAACGAATCCATGTGGATCCGGGATTACGACGGCGACACCGATCGCTCGCCAGAACCTTTGCAGCCGGTCGCAATCCGCATTGATGGCGCGTTGCGATTATCAAGTAGCAGTGTGCTCCATTTCATCTTCGACGCCGATCCCTGGAACTCCCTCATCTCCTTCGAAGAAAACATCCCCGTCCAGCTCGGCGGCACGCTCGAACTCACCTTCACGCCGGACGTCGACCTTCTCTCCCAAGTCGGCCGCACGATTCGAGTCTTCGATTGGACCGGCGTCGAGCCGACCGGCGCGTTCACGGTTGCCAGCGCGTATCCTTGGGACTTGAGCGAACTCTACACCACGGGCGAAGTCACCTTCCTCCTCCCCGGTGACACGAACGGCGACCAGGCCGTGACCATCGTGGACCTGAACAACGTCCGCAACAACTTCGGCGCGGCTGGCGGGCTTGGCGACACCAACGGCGATCAGCAGATCGACATCCAAGACCTCAACAACGTCCGCAATTTCTTCGGAGCCTCGACGCCGCAAGTGGTGCCGGAGCCCAGTTCGTTCTTGCTCGCCGCGCTCGCCATCGTCGCGTGGGGCGCTCGCCGTGGCCGTCTCATCAAGGAACAGCGTCTATGAAGTATCGAGTGGTCATTCTGGTTAGTTTGCTTACGTTGTGCGAATCGAGTTCCTTACAAGCTTAGCGCTGGTCCGTGTCACCGGCCGGAATTCGGCCTGGGATCACGGCTCGAGGCCTCCCCGGAATTGGGTGAAGAACCATTTTTTGCAGTCACGCTGGCTGCGATCGAACATGCCGCCAGACCGACGGCTCAAGCCCGATGAGATCGCCGGGCTGAACGCTTGGCTTGTGGGATTCAAGGCCAAAAAATACCCCGGCGCCGACGGCTCATTGAGTCGACGCGCGCCGGGGTTGCTTATCGATGCTAGCGCCGGAGGGTTACTTCTTCGCCCCCCAGGTCGTGTCTTTGCCGGCGTTCTTGAAGTAGGCCTTTTCTTCTTCCTTGCTGGCCTTCATCTCGTCGGCGACCATTTTGCGCAGCTGCGCGTTGACGGCGGTGCCGACCTTCTTGAACTTCGCGCCGAGATCCTTGAGCGTCGAGACGCCGAACATTTTTCGGATCTCCTCAGTCGCGTAAGCCTCGATTTCGGCCTGCAGCGCTTGACCTTCCAACGGCTTGCCGTTTGGACCGTCCGTAAATTCCAACGCTCCCTTGCGGGCGGCGAGAATCCCAGAGTTGATGTTCTTGGCCTGCTCCATATCCAAGTCGATCTGCACGCTCGGGGCCTTGGCCTTCAAGAGCGAGGCGGCGTCGAAGAGCCGCACCAGGTACTTCGACGAGCGGTAGAAGCCCATTCCCGGGAATTCTTCCTGCTGGTAATGCTCGAGGTCCTTAAGGAAATCTCCCAACTGCTCATTGAACGACTGCAGGCACTGATGCAGGGAGAGCGCGTCACGACGTTTTTTCTGCTCCGCAGCGACCATTTCCTTCCGTTTCGACTCAGGCAGTGACTTGAACTTCGGACCTTCGCCGGCCTGTTTGTCAAAGTCGGCTTCCACGTCCGACTCCGCCCCTTGGGTCGCCTCGACGATGTGCTTAAACGGGCCTTCGCTGTGGTAGGCCTCGTTCGCGAAGAACACCGCGTCCGCCCCCAAGTCCCGAGCGCGGGCCAGGAGACTCGCGAGCTCCTTGGCCTGCGGTGAATCGGGGCCGAGCTTCTTCTCCTCGATCTCCTTCGCGATGCCGTCGGCCTTCACTTCGATGTCACGGACTTCCTTCACCGCAGCGGTGTACATTTCGTTGTTGGCCCACATCGTCACGTCCTGAAAGTGGGTCAACTCGTTGATGGCCTTGAGCAGGATCTTCTGCCCTTCCACCGGGGACGCCTTGGCGGCATTGGCGACGCTCTCCTCGATCATCTTGATCGCCTTCTGCTGTTCAGCCGTCCGCTTGGACTCCTCCACGCCCTTGATCAGGTTCTGGGCGTTCTCGAGCATCTTCTGCGTGGCGACCTGGTACAGCCCGTCCGCTTCCTCAAACTGCTTCCGCGTAATCTCGATCGCCTGCGCATCGGCCCCGTCTTTCTTCATCTGCTTGAGCACGGACTCCATGTACTCGTCGTATTCTTCCCAGGACATGTAGCGGCGCTGCTTCATTAAAGCGCCGATGTCCTGTCCCGCCTGGGTCATGTTGTTCATCGCCTTCTTCGTGGGCGTGTCCGGCTGATCCTGCAGACTTCGAATTGGCTTGGCCGAGGCATACAAGTTCGTGTCGAACATGATACCGGGCTGCGCGTTGTACGTCTTGAAGAAGTGGTCGTTGAAATCCTTGACGAACTCGAAGTCGTACTTGGAGATCGTCTGCTCTCCTTCCTTGATGTAGTGTTTGTTGATGCTGATGTCGATGTCCGACTCGAGATTCGTGCTCCCCACGGCGTCCCAGCCGTTTTTCTTCTCGAAGCCGAACTTCTTCAGCCCCTTCATGTAGTCGAACACCACCTTCTGGCGGTACGCCCAGAGCCGCTTCATCACG